>NC_020050.1:0-175214 GCF_000317535.1 Cylindrospermum stagnale PCC 7417 | reverse complement strand
GTCACCAATATATTCACATGAGCAAAAAGGATACTTAAGATTGTCGGGAGCCGGATGTAGCGAAAGTTGCACGTCCGGTTCTAATTGGGAGGGGCGGGAGATAATACTCCCCCTCGACCTAACTCTATACGTAAGCGCAGCGGCTCCCAGTTCGTCGGGGCCACATGAGTTGATTTGTTGAACGTCTTCTTAGTAGTGCGCCCGTGAGTAGCATTATTTGATATATAGGAATTGCCTTTTTTACGATAAAATTAATAGTTAATAAGCCGCCTATTTTCGGATATTTTAGTGAAACGCGACTCCATTTATTACCAAATTTTTAAGCGCTTTCCTGCATTAATTTTTGAACTTGTTGATTACCGTCCTGAACAGGCGCAGAATTATCGATTTGAGTCGGTTGAGGTAAAAGAAACCGCCTTTCGTATTGATGGGGTCTTTTTACCTCCAGAAGGTGCAACACCCAGGATTATCTTTTTTGCCGAAGTTCAATTTCAGAAAGATGAAGCTCTCTATCATCGCTTCTTTACTGAGTCGCTGATGTATTTGAACCGGAATCAGTCTCAATACGATGACTGGTACTGTGTGGTAATTTTTCCCTCACGCAGTTTGGAACCAAGCGATACAAGAACTCATCGAATATTTTTAAACAGCGACCAAGTGCAGCGAATTTATTTGGATGAATTGGGTACTTTCAATACTCTGCCAATAGGCATCAATTTAATGCAGTTGACAATTGCCTCAGAGAAAGAGATGGCTCTTCAAGCTCGTCTATTGATTGAGCGGGTACAATTAGAGTCAACGGACGCACTGCCGAAAAACGAAATAATAGATATTATTACCACAATTGCGGTTTACAAGTTTTCGTCTTTGAGTAGGGAGGAAGTAGAAGCTATGCTGGGACTGACTTTAGAGCAAACAAGGGTTTATCAGGAAGCGAAAGCTGAGGGACGAGAAGAACAGAAAACTGAAATATTGAAAGCAGCTGTGCCACTGTTACTAAAAACAGGGATGAGTATAGAACAGATTGCTCAACAACTCAATGTTGATGTAGAAGCTGTCCGGCTTGCTGCACAGCAGAGTGCCTAGAAGAACGCGCACGCGATCTCGCCAACGGTAGACCAGTGGACAGCGGTAATGTTATACCTCTCAAAGACCGCGACCCAATCAGGGGAAAGGTTCATATCAATCAAAATTTTCATGCACTTATCAGCGGGACTTCAATTTCTTCAGCCCGCCATGCAGCATAGGCAAGTGCTTCATAGATATCGGCTTCTTCAAGGTAGGGATAAGCCTTGAGGATGTCGCTTGAACTGTGTCCAGATGCCATTAAGCCGACGATAGTACCAACGGTGACACGCATTCCCCGGATACAGGGTTTGCCGCCCATTACTTCTGGGTTGCGGGTAATTCTGGTGAGATTTTGCATGGCTGTTGCCTCGCTATGGCTGATTGGATTGGGAAACCAGAAATGGCTGCGTCAATCTTTTCCATTCTGGCCTAAAACTTGAGTGTTGAAACTGCTGATTCTAAATCCTCATCTAGCACCTCTAGGTATTTTTGCAAAGCAGACAAAGTTCTGTGACCCGAAATTTTCTGGATTACCTTCAGTGGCACCCCAGACCTGTGCATCTGAGTCAAACAGGTGCGGCGGAAACTGTGAGTACTGGCCCCCTCTATAAGCAGTTCCATGAAAGCAGCCCGCAGAATCTTATCTGCTGAATCTGGGTGGATGTGTCCCCGACCGTGGCGACCGGGGAACAGATAGACCTTCGGTGAATGGTAAGCTTCTAGTAATTCCTTTAACTCAGAATTGACTGGCACAGAGCGAGTTTCAATTTTGCCCTTAGTCGTCCCCTTGCGAATTGTTACACGGGGGCGCACACTGCCATCAATGCTGTATACATCTTTAGTATGCAAGGAACAGGCTTCGGCAATCCGAGTGCCTGTGTACAAGCAGACACCAAATAATGCCCGATCGCGTGGAGTTTTTAATCCTATGCTGAACAATCGGTTAATTTCTGCTGATGACAAGATTTTGGCTTGGTCGTGCCTGTCTATCTTCATAAAATAATCTTACACCGACATAGTACAAGATTCCGATGTAGAGGCTCTAAACCTGATTCTAGCGTCAGGGGTGTGGCGGGTCAAACCACAGATAATTTCTGCTTATCAATAGAGCGGCATGGATTTCACGGGAACATCAGGGTTTGGGGCGATGATGATGATTATTCCTTATATATTCACCGAGGGGAGCGCAAAAAGCTATAATGCGCTGCTTTGATTTTTTGGCGCTAGTAGACCCATCTACCAGAAAAAGTCGTTATATATCGTTATGACAACATCTCTACACCTTCATCTATACGCGAGGAATCAGCACTCAATTAGCGATCGCTTACCATCCCTATGTTATTCCATCAACAATTAATACTCTTGAACTAAGATAACTGATACACAGCATATAGATATTGTAAGTGCAGTGCTTTACTCCCGTTTAGGTAAAGTCAAGGTGTTGTAGCTGTGGGATGAACAGTTATAATTTCTGAGTAACGGGTAAAGTCGCTGGTGTTAAATGTGACTATATGGGTTAAGCCATGCACAAGCATTGCCGCAACAAGCCTCGCATCATGCACGTTTACTCCTCTGACAGCATGAGCTACCACAAGCCTTTCCCATTCTTGGTAAATTGCTTCGGTATCCAGCAATAGAGGGAAAAATGCCTTTAAGCGTTGAATTTCAGCTTCTGCTTCGGCTGCGCTATGTCCCAAGCCGTTCCTCTCTACAGGTCGAGTGTAAACATTCCAAAACTCAATTAAGTTTTGGGGGACAATGCACACCTGCTCGCCCTGCGATATTAAAGTGGCGATGGCATTACTTGCATCCCCATACATTGGGTGAGATGGTTCAACGCTACGCAGAAGTAGGTTTGTGTCTACAAGAAAGGCCACGCTTCACTCCTCGTCTGAGTACATACTTTCGCGGCTGACAGCATAGTCGGATAACAGTGGTGTATTGCGATCGTGACTATCTGCCCACTCCCGAAAAGCTTGCGACAATTCAAAAGGAGTAGCAGTCTCATACAAAGGACGCTCCGCTTGTGGTTTCACTAATCGCTCAAGCATCGTATCAAGGTATGGCTTAATTTGCTCAGGACTAAGAGTTGTTATTCTCGCCAGAACCTGGGTGATTACCTCAATGTCTTCTTTGTGGGCTTCCTCAAAATGACGAAGAATTTCAGAAACTTGACTGTTCATAGGCATAACACCATTACCATCTTGATTACTTTTGTAAAAATGTAAATATGTCATTTTGTTAAAATCTACAAATGTAATAATGTTAATTATTACATTAATCCTCCAACTCCTGTTCAATTAGGGAAATCATGAGTTCTTTGATACTCATCCCTTTCTTAGTAGCGCAAATTTTAATTGCCTGATGCTGGGTTTCTGTTACCTCAAAGGTAATCCGCTTCATTTTGCTATTGCTGGGTTCTTCTTTGGGAATAGAGGCTTCAACACCATTACGACTTTCAACCCATGCTGCTTGCTCGTCCATAACAGGCGTTGTCTTCACTCCTGGCTTTAAGCTGAGTTTTGATGTTTTTTTAGTTTCTGCCATGATTCGTTGGTTCCTTTACATCTGCTAAAATTTCCTCACAAACTGCCCTGACTTCATCCGCAGCAGCACTTTTTGGAGCAGTTTCCAAAACTGTACTGCCGCTATTTAAGCACTCCGCAAAAACTACTCGTTGACTAATTTGGGCGTTCAATACCGGGAAGGGATACTGCTGTAACACTTCGGATACTTCCCGCGCAATGCTACTATTGACAACTTTCCGGTTAACCAAAAATGCAGCTGACAAATCTGGCTTATATATTTTTGCTTCCTGAATTAGCTCGACGACTTCATGCACTGCCCAGATATCTAGGGGTGATGGCTGAATGGGGATTAGCACAAAATCTACTGCCATAATTGCCGAACGGGTGAGGTCAGAAACTCTGGGCGCACCATCAATCAGTACGTATTCATACCCCTGCGCTAATTTGGGCAATTCTTTGTGGATAATCGGGCGATCCAACGCCATGACGCTAAATGGTGCTTCTCCATTGCGGGCTGCTGCCCAGTCACGGGATGAGCCTTGGGGGTCGGTATCTACCAGTAATACTCGATACCCTTTTAATTTCAAAGCATGAGCCAGATGGATGGATACCGTTGTCTTACCACTGCCCCCCTTTTGGTTCAGAATGGCAATTTTCATAAATGTAAATTTGTGTTTTTGTAATTAATTACATTATTACAAAGTCAAAACACTTGCCATAAAAAGCTTTATGGATATCTGTAGATTTCTATTTTTACATAATTACAAAATTACAGATGTAATTTATTACAAATTTACATATAATTCAGATAGGCTACGGCTTCATGTTTTATAAGTATTATTGCTATTCCAATAGTATATATTTCAGCTACCAAAAGCCCCTACTTATTTCGACTTTTACTTGAGGCTCATAGAGCTTATTTCAAGTGTTGCCCCTGGTGTCCTTGTATATATACAGTTTGCTATCAAAATTACGATATCAAAAACGCTGCTCCCATATCCAGTAAAAATGCTCAAAAAAGCAAATAATCCTGGGAAAAAAAGTAATTCAACGAAATGGCACTTTCGTTGACTGTTCCTGTTAACAAGGATTTTTGTTTAAGCCCACCATCGCGCTACATCCTGTATGGCACAATTGACTTCTGCTATTGTGGACTGACCTCCTAACGCAAAGATAACTGGAACTAATTCTTTTATATCTTGCAGTAAATTCTGGCGATTATGGAGAGATAGCTCATGAAGTGTCTGTTGCCAGTTAAGGAAAAGTAATGTTTTTGTCATTATAGATAAAGGTAGAGCTAAGGCTGCTAGAGCCTGGATGCGACTTGACTCATTCTCAATTTTTCTGGTTGTCGCCAGTGCTTTTGGCAGCAATTCTGGTGGCAGTTTGTTGGCTAAGGCTGCTAGAGCCTGGGCGCGGCTTGACTCATTCTCAATTTGTTTAGCCGCAGCAAAAGCTTTTGGTAATAACTTTGGTGGCAATTTGTCGACTAGGGTATATAAGGCATTGGCGCGACTCTGCCCATCTTGAATCTGTTTGATAATGTCCAGTGCTTCTGGCAGCAATTCTGGTGGCAGTTTGTCGGCTAAGGCTATTAGGATATTGGCGCAACTTGATTCATTCTCAATTTGTTTAGCCGCAGCCAGAGCTTCTGGTAATAATTCTGGCAGTTTGTCAGCTAAGGCTGCTAGTGTGCGGGCGCGATACTCCTCATTCTGAATTTGTCTAGTCGCAGTCAGTGCTTGTGGCAGCAATTCTGTTGGTAATTTGTCAGCTAAGTCTGCTAGACCCTGGGCGCGACTGAATTCATCTTGAATCTGTTCGACGGCAACCAGTGCTTCTGGTAATACCGTTGAATATTTATCTGCTAAAATTCTTAGGGCTTGGGCACGACTCCGCCTATCTTGAATCTGTTTGATGGTGTCCAGTGTTTTTGGTAACAGGTCTGGTAGTTTTTTGGTTAAAATACTTAGGATATAGATGTAACCCCACTCATCTTGAGTCTGTTTGATGGTGTCCAGTGCTTCGCGTAATAAATCTGGTGGCAGTTTGTCAGCTAGGACTTTTAGGGCATTGGCGCGATACTCTTCATTCCGAATTTCTTTGGCAGCAGCCAGTGCTTCTGGCAATAACTTTGGTGGCAGTTTGCCGGCTAAGGCAGTTAGGAGATTGACGCGACTTAACTCATCTTGAATATGCTTGGCGGCAGCCAGTGCTTCTGGTAATAGGTCTGGCAGTTTGTTGGTTAAGGCTATTAGGACATTGATGCGACTTGACTCATCTTGAATTTGTTTAGCCGCAGCCAGTGCTTCTGGTAATAGGTCTGGCAGTTTGTCGGCTAAGGCTATCAGGACATTGATGCGACTTGACTCATCTCGAATTTGTTTAGTCGCAGCCAGTATTTCGGGTAATAATTCCGGTGGTAGTTTGTCGGCTAAGGCTGCTAGTGCGTAGGCGCAAATCCACTCATCTCGAATCTGTTTGGCAGCAGCCAGTGCTTCTGGTAATAACTCTGGCATTTTATCGGCTAAGGCTGCTAGTGTCTGGGCACGACTGAACTCATCTTTAATCTGTTTGGCAGCAACCAGTGCTTCGCGTAATAACTCTGGTGGCAGTTTGTCGGACAAGGCTATTAGGACATTGGCACGAATTGACTGATCCTGAATTTGTTTAGCCGCAGCCAGTGCTTCTGGTAATAACTCTGGTGGCAGTTTGTCGGACAAGACTATTAGGACATTGGCACGAATTGACTGATCCTGAATTTGTTTAGCCGCAGCCAGTGCTTCTGGTAATAACTCTGGCATTTTGTGGGACAAGACTATTAGGACATTGGCACGAATTGACTGATCCTGAATTTGTTTAGCCGCAGCCAGTGCTTGGGATAATAATTCTGTTGGCAGTTTGTGGAACAAGACTATTAGGACATTGGCGCGACTTGACTCATCTTTAATCTGTTTAGCCGCAGCCAGTGCTTCGCGTAATAACTCTGGTGGCAGTTTGTCGGCTAAACCTGCTAGGGCATTGGCGCGACTTGACTCATCTTTAATCTGTTCAGCAGCAGCCAGTGCTTCTGATAGTAATTCTGGTGTCAGTTTATTAGCTAAACCTGCTAATGCCTGGGCGCGACTTGACTCAAACTGAATTTGTTTAGCCATAGTCAGTGCTTCTGGTAGTAATTCTGGTGTCAGTTTATTAGCTAAACCTGCTAATGCCTGGGCGCGATTCCACTCATTCTGAATCTGTTCAGCAGCAGCCAGTACTTCTGGTAGTAATTCTGGTGGCAGTTTGTTTGCTAAGTCTATTAGGACATTGGCACGATTAAACTCATTCTGAATCTTATTTGCGGCAGCCAGTGCTTCTGGTAATAACTCTGGCATTTTGTCAGCTAAGACTGCTAGTGCGCGGGCGCGATACTCCTCATTCTGAATTTGTCTAGCTACAGCCAGTGCTTCTAGTAATAACTCTGGCATTTTGTTGGCTAAGACCGCTAGTGCGCGGGCGCGATACTTCTCATCCTGAATTTGTCTAACCGCAGCCAGTGCTTCTGGTAATAATTCTGGTGGCAGTTTGTTGACTAAGGCTGCTAGTGCGCGAGTGCGATACTCCTCATTCTGAATTTGTCTAGCCGCAGCCAGTGCTTTTGAGAATGCTAGTTCTTTTAGATTTGGTGATAAACAATCGACTAACTTTGTAAGTGAGCTAACTTGTTGCTCTGGATTTGAGCTTTGCATAGCGTAAGCTAGTCCTTGTTCGGGAGTCCATACATTTTTTTTAACCAATGCTACCAGCAGTTCTATTGGAACATTAGCCGCCAAGCTATTCAGGGATGAAATTATTAGAGCATAGCGACACTGTAAACTCACCACTTGAGACAAATTTGATTCAGTCCACTTTGCTTCTGCTAGTTCCCAGGCACGAGAAATATCTGTAATGTAGCCCGCAGTTTGTACCAATTTTTCTCGCGCTTCATACCAGCCATTATTCCCAGTCGTAGACTCCTCCAGCAACAACTGGTGAATTTCGTCTATTTTTCCAGCTTTTTCTAAATGCCAAACTAAATGCTGATAAATGTAATTATCATTGGGCAGGGTATGCCATAAATTATTTTGAGTTTTTTGCTGATATTTCTCCAACAAAGTGGTGTGAGCATTAGCAAAGGGTATACCCATTCCTGGTAAATCACCTCCACGCTTTGGTGTTGCAGGAGCAGTTAACAAATTCCGCGCTAAGTCGTGAAATAAGTCATGCAAACGATAGGTTAGCATCCCATCATCTAGAGTCACACTAGGTAATAATAAAGCTTTACTCCGCAAATATTCCAATATATCAGCAGCATCGCGTTCATCCTGCATTTCCCAGAGAGTTGCTGTCATCATCTTGGTAATAGTGACATCCTCCGGTAATATCCCTAGCCAAACAAAATATTCTTTTTCTTCTTTTGGCAATCGCTTTACACTTAAATTCAATGATGCAGTTAAGCTGAGGCGTTTTAAAGAAGCTTCATCATAAGTATCTCTCGCTCCAGGTCTGTCAAATGTTTTTAATCGCGCAATTTCTTGTTTGATATCTTTTAACAAGATTGTCCAATCTATACCACTGGTAACCGCTGCCGCTGCTAATTCCAATGCTAAAGGGAGATAACCAACACCTTTGGCTAAATTTTCTGCTGACTGACGTTCTGCACCTGTAATCTCACGTCCTAGCTTTTTCGTCAGCAGTTCCATTGCCTGGGATTTTGTCATGATATCCAAACTATAGGTGCTGGCTGCCAAGGCATCTGCAATCACACCTTCACGGGTAGTCACTAAAACCTGGCAACGCCCACTACCCACCTTAAAAGCTTGTGCATCTTTCGTATTCCACGCATCATCTACTACCAACAACACAGCTTTGTCATAAAGCAGAGTCCGCAAATGGCTAGAAGTTGCCTCTACACTGGTGGGTTTAAAGTTATAGTCTCCTAGTACCTGTACCCAACCACTCAGTAAAGAAAGAACATTGGGTTCTTGACCTAGTGTTGCCCAGAGGATGCCATCACTAAAGTGGCGTTGTACTTCTTCGTCATGTGCTAAAGCCGCTGCCAGAGTAGATTTCCCTACAGAACCTAAACCGTGAATTGCAGTAATTACCAATGCACGATTTTCTGACAATGAACTATTGAGAAGACGATTTTTTAAATCGTTACTGTACTCTGGGCGCTCTACAAAGTATGTGGGTAAGGGTTGTGCTTGCAATATCTGCCGCCCCCCTAAACTTGCACTGGAGGAGTTTAAAGGGGCTACTGAGGGTTTTCGTTATTGTGGTAGTGATTGTTAGTAACGTCAACAATAGCATCTCCTTGTCCAGATGTAGCAGCATACTCTGCTTGAATAGTTTGATTAATATCGTTCATTTGTTGTGGTAAATGACTTAGATTAGCAGCCGGAGGTAGAGATTTTTGTGATGGTGGTAAGTATTCTTCAATAAACTTTTTGACACCCAAATAGACTTTGCTATCTCCTGGTTTTGGTTTAGCAATGGAGTCATGGTCTGCTTCTACTGCAATCGGTTTTACGTCTTTAATACCAGGATTAGCACTACTCTCGTTTACTATTAAAACACCGCAGGTTGGTTGTGTTTCATAATAAACTTTTGTTTGAATTCGTAATTCATCAACATTTTGGCGATACCATTCATCAAGCTCGCGTAATTGGGGAGCATGAGCTTTTAATTCTTCGACATTAACCGTAGTCAAAAAGCCTGCCAAAGATTTTACCCATTGAGCAACGTCAGAACCAAGGTGCGGAGTAGATAAGAATATAATTCCTTGAGTATATTTAAGGACTGCTTCTTTACTTTTGTTTCGTGAAAAATTTGTCGCAGTGTTTAACATTTTCTTGACAAGCAAGCCACCCATACTATGAGTGACGAAAACCACCGGGCGCTCACCTATGCCAAAATTTTCTAAATCATCTAAAAAATTACTAGCTTGGTCAAAAAGTGGCATGGCTGAACCATTCGCTCTCAACCGTGCCGCACTGTAGCCAAAAGTCCAAATTCCAACATCTACTAAATCGTTCCCCAGCCAAGTTAACCAAAAGTTATCCTTTTTGTAATCTTTATCTTCTGGGTTTTGCCAATGCCAAGTATTCCACGCATGACCTGCCAACCCATGAACAAAAACTACATCCCCTCGTCGGCTGGGGTTGTCGCATCCTAATATTTTTATTAAACCAGTCATTTTACTGTCTTCATTGGGCTGTGAATTGGCAGAGGGTTTGCGACCAAACATACTAGCTTTCCTTATGACTGAATCGTTTGCATAATTGTGGGTGTGAGTATGGGTACCTTTTTCAAAGTAGTTCTCAGTGTTAATAACACGCTTGGGTTCTTCCGACACGTTTTTAAGTTCTTGGATAATGTTGTCTAGCTTATTATGTAGCAAATTTTTCACTCTCCGAGGAGGCGGCAGTCCGGCAATGTCGTAGTTGTAGAACTGACAGCGTGATTGGATAGCAGCGATCGCCTCTAAAGGTCTTTCGACAACTGTGATTGTTTCTGCAAGTCGCCTCAAATCAGATAAAACTTCAGCATTGCCTAGCGTCTTGGCAGCATCCATTGCGTTTCGACAAATATCTTCATTTTGATTGCTGAGAGCGATTTTGAGTTGACTAACTACCTCTTGACTTTCCTTAAAATGTTCTAGAAAGTCAATAGATGCTTTTCGGATAGAGTACTCATCATCCATGAATGCTGTTGTGAGAATACTGGACAAACCAACTTTTCCCTTAAAGTTCTGTAGACCGCTAATCGCTAGCTTGCGAGCATCTTTATTTCCAGTTTTAAGGGCATCCTCTAAAATAGGTATTCCTTTTCGATTGTTTAACTGACTTAATGAATGAGCTGCATAGACACTGACAGAAAATTCTTTGTCCTGCAAAGCTTTGTACAAATTAGGTATGTCTTTAGAGTCACCAAGAAATCCAAGAGTGAATATTACTTCCCGCCGAATATTAACCGCTTTACATTGCAACAATCTTCTTAGGGCAGGTAATGCGTTCACTGCATTTAGGCTGCGTAGTGTTCTGATAACTGCTTCACGAACATTATCCTCTGTATCCTTTAAAGATTCAGTAAGGTCTTTAATGGCTGACTGATCCTGTAGTCGCATTAGACCATAAGCAGCAGAAGAACGCACAACCTGATCATCCTGATATAAAGCCTCGATGAGGACTGGTACTACTCGTGAGTCACCGATCACTCCTAGATACATTGCAGCACTAGAACGAACTGAAGTTTCTGAATCGTTTTTTAGAATGTTTATGAATGCAGTTATGGCATCGTCAAATAAATCTGAATCTAGCCAGATACCTAGTAAACCTATTTGACTGACAGCTTCTGAACGAATAATCCAATCTTCGTCTGATAAAGCATGAATCAAGATGGGAAGAACAGCAGCACTTTTTGTTTCACCTAAAAGCTGTAAAATGTCCCTTTTGGTATCAATATTACCTCTATTAAACTCTTCGTTCAGTAAAGCTATTACTTCTTGAGTAGCACGCTGTCCCAGATATTCAGCAGCCTTGTTTCTAACAGTAGAATCTTCATGTTTTAGCGCATTCTTCAAACAGTCAATAGTTGCTCTTCCTTCCAACTGTCCTAAAACATCTACAACAATACTGCGAACCAACCAGTTCTCATCATCTAGTAGTGGACACAGATATGAAGTTGTTTCCACATTACCCAATTTTCCCAATGACTCTGCTGCTTTGTAACGAACGGAAGAGTCATCATCTTTTAATAGCTCAATCAAAGGTATCCAAACTGTCACATTTTCAAAATTGCCTAAAGCTCGCGTGGCACGCCAACGGGTATCGGAGTTTCCATTTTTTAAAACATCAAGTAAGAATGGCAACGCCCTTTGCGACTGAGTTTGTTCTAAAAGCCAGATTGTGAGTGATGTGCTGAAATTTTTTTGGAGAAGGACGTTTACAGTAGCCTCTTGTAGAGATAGCCTAGCTTCTCCCGCCAACCTTGCCCCCAAATATAAATCTACTTCCAGCGCCCGCTTCACCACCTGCACCGCCACCGCCTCAGACTCCACAAACGTCATCCCCATTGCTAGCGGTTCTGTCCACTTTAGATGATTCAAGTAATACTTCAGTTCCTCATCATTCAACTCTGTCAACTGCCGTACTAGCCACTCCGCCGCATAATATTCCTGAAACAGTTGATGGTGAAATTCAAGGTGGGCAGGGTTACTAGCTACTTGGAGCAAATGCCATTCCACTAAATCCTCTAACCACTCTTTAGCCTTTTGCGTAACCGCCACATCTGGTGTGTTATCGCCTGCCAGAAAAGTGGCTAGTATTTTCTCTGCCTGAATTTTGGGAATAGTGACCCAAGAAGCGCTAGGTTTACAAGGATCGGTATGCGGATCACCCTGAACCATTGTAAAAGCGAGATAGCTCAGTAGGTCGAACATAGAACGACGCGAGTCCTCAGAAACATTTCTGAGTCGTTCAGGTTTAAATTCCTCATACCGTCGCGCAAATTCTTTACGGAACAGATCGCCTCGGTTTGTGGGAATTTCACCATTCTGCTCAAAAACATCGCACAACAGCTTCAGTAACAGTGGCGTTTGTGTCAACTCTCGAAGCCGCCCCTTAATCTGCCGCCACAGTTCCCCACCCGTCTCCGACAACCGCTTTTGGACAAACTCCCACATCTGAGGTTCGGTTAGTGGCAACATTTCCAGTTTCTTAGGAATTCTCAGATTTGAGCCTGAACCCATCTCCCGCGTACTCAAGATTAAAGGAACCTTTAAATCAGCACATAACTGTCTAAACTCATCTACTTCCTGCCAAGCTTTGTCATTGGGCAATTCATTCAAACCATCTAAGATCACCAACAATCGTCTATCGCGCAAGAGATATCTTAAAATTTTTTCATCCAGGTCAAGCCACCATTCCAGTTTTTTTTGAATTGCTACCAACACCGAACCGCTAAGACCGCGCAGTTCGAGCAGGATAGGGATTGCAGGAATTTCACTCTTGCCTTGCTCGATTGCTTCTACACAGCACCGCGATTCTTCCCATAGCAACCGCCGCAGCGAAGTCGATTTCCCCGAACCAGGCTTACCTACTAGCAGTACATGCTCTGGAGAGTGGTTCCTTAGCCCCTCCAGCACCGCGAACTGCTCTCGCTTTTTATCCTGCGACTCCTGTGAGTCTGGCTTAGACGATGTATAGGTTTGTACCTGCAATGGCAATTCTGCCAGCGTTGGAATATAGCGATCGCGTACCTCCTGCTGAGTATCTTTTCGTGACGCATCAAGGATAGATTGTAGATAACGCTGAAACTCGTTAGGGGCAATCATGCGAGAGTAAATTTATATACATCTCAAGAGAACTTTTCCTATAAAAACGCAGGATACTAAGTACAACTAACTTGCGTGGCGGGAAACAGCAGCCAAATTACCGTTGTTTTATTTATTTCTAACCACGGCGACTTCAATAACTATGTGTGCGCCAAAAACTATACCTGCAATCGCGCCTTCTGCTGCAATCATAAGCAAGTTTTATCAGTCAACGAAAGAATGAGGGTTGTAGCGATTGCGATTGATAAGTTGGATTTGATGGCTCGTTGTCGCTTTCGGGGTCACAACGAAGGTACAATACTTTTAGTCCCTCGTTACACGATTTCAATTTAATGTGTATTCCTTCCACGGCACACTTTGAATCGGAACATTTGCCATAAATTGGGATATGTCCCTGCGACCATAATAACTTGGAGAGCCTTTGAAGTCTTGAGCCATTAGCACAATAGGTATACCTGGAAATACAGGTTGAAACATCTGTATGGTTTTGTTGGCTTCAGTCTTGTTATCCAAAATCTGTTCCTTTACCACAACCACTGCAAAGGTCACCCCTTGCTCCTTGATAACTGCTCCTTGAAACTTCATACTTGCTTGTTCTTAGGTATTACAAATTGAAATTGAATTCACTACAATAGCACGATAAACAGTTGGTTAGGGGAGTGATTTAAAATTTAGACCCCCATATAGAAATTGAACTCTTATGCCAATCTTGGAATTTAGGACAAAAGCGCCTTTGGCATTCGACTGCCGGGCTAGTTAAGAAAGCAGAATTTCTTGGTTTTGCCCCACCAGGTACTTTTATTAAAATAAAGTGGAAACAACTAGAAGATGAAATTTATGGTGTACCTGCTTACAAACGGCCCCATCGTCAGAAGAAGTAAACTGTAATTTTAGGCATAAGATGAGGTGCGACTCGTTTCCGAGCCAATACATAACTTTCCAGAAATATACTAATTTTTCAACCTTCCCATAGTCCCAAACTCAATCCTATTGAGCGACTCTGGTAACTTATCAATCTACCGCTATTTAAGCTGTCGCGCATCTAAATTGTATTTATGGGAGTCTGAAAATCTTACCGTGCGGTCTTCAGAACAAAAAATTAGATGCGTCTTAGATTAGTCTCAATTGTTTCATTGCTTACGTTTTCATCTAGCTTTTTCAAATGTTCAATCCGGCAGCAACCCCGCCGCCATTGCCGTTGATGCGATTTAGTCAAAGGATAAAAACTAGCCCAAATACTTCCATCTGGTGCTGAATATAAGAACGTAATCAAAGCTCTTTGTTCGCCAAAGTTACAGGTACTCGCTTGTATCTCTTCTCCAACAGCAAAGGTCTGTCCTTGACTATTAGTTACTGTTTCAAATCTTTTATATGGTGGTATTAGTCTAGCTAATTGCGGTTGTTGAGAGTCTCGTTCTGATTGTGCAAAGCAGTTAGATTTACTTTCATCAGTTGCAGTTAATGCTGATAAATTAACTGGTGCCGTCTCTACGGTTAATGGTAAGGATGACTCATCTAAAGCTGCATTCATTTTTTGGGGTACAACATCAGGAGTAGAGACAGCGCTACTGTTTGATGACTCCACTTCAATACTTTGGCTTTGGTTACTATTTACTTGCAACTCCGGCTCAATTGGATGATTTTCTCTCTTGGCGGCAGTTGATGATGATTCAGATGGTTCTGGACTATTGGTTGAAGTGGCAGGAATATTTTGCTTGACGATACGGACAATGGCTGGTTGTTGGGGTACAGGTATTTCTTTTGATGGTGAACTATTGGTTTTCTTGGATTGACGTTTGGGCATAATAAATTATTAGCAGCAATGCACTTTTGAGCGTTAGGTAAATAAACAATAACAGGGTGATAAATACATCTGATGTGTTGGATTAGCTTCAACTACGGGCAGAGTATTTTCTGCTGGTATGGTTGATAAATTTTCAGTTTTTGATGGCTCCATCAGCCATATATTTAATGCACTCCCCTGATTGAATTACTAAGTCAGTCCCCACACGCCGCACCTGAAAATTCCAGAAACACTTAACGGATTTGGGCGGTATAAATCCGAATAGTCTCAGTTTAAAACCCTTGGGAGTATCATTTATCATCCAAGGTGAACGGTGAATCTTGACTTCTACTATTCCTTTTTCATAGTCTTGATAGACAACAAGACCTTGGACTGAAAAGTTATCAGCTAGTAACTGAAATTCCGTTTTCATTAAGTCGGTGTACTCAGAGGGTGTCCTCACACTTATTAACCTCATATAAAATCCTATGCCAGAATCTTCTATTGGTGTTCTGGGATAAACAGTCCACAAGTAATCTTGTGATAAATCAATTGGATAGCGAAGTCGTTTAGATGCTCTCTTCCTCACAATGGCATTGATGATTACACCATCAGCAGTTATTAGTTTGCCTTGATTAATCTGCTCACTACTGGGAATATACTTTCCCCACAGCCGCCCAATTGCACGATATTGTAGAGAATCTGTGGGTGTTATCAGTTGATTATTGACTGTTAACTGCTGTGTAACGGTAGTAATGCTCATGGTAACAAGATTCAATATGTAATTTATGGGGTTGTGAGGAAGAAAAGTATTTTCGCGCTATTGTCCGAATTAAAGCAACTGTTAAAAGTTGTATTTTCGGTTAATTATCTGAAATTTTAAAGGTACTTTTGTTATTATTCTTAGCTAAATATATTCTAGTGAGCGCTTGTTGCCTCAATCATTCATTTAGACCACTATTACCACAAAGTCGCAACTACCCGAAAAATCTTCTACAGGGACAATCCTTTGTTCCTTGTTGCTCGAAGTGGCTGTGTCTCCTGTATGTATGATTGCAACAAATGCTCTGCTTTGTGCCAATGGTCAATATCTTCCCTCGATATTTCCCCCACATGAATTGGTGAATACTCTAAATTACCCTGATGGTTTCGGTTCACTGCTACCCGAAAAATCTCACCTCGTTTATCATGAGTGAACACTAGTTCTTCCCCCGATTTTCTGAGTGTAGATTCTTTAAATCTTAGGTTATTTTTTCCAGTATTTTTGACAAGATGATTGATTAAACCAACAGCAACAGGCACAGCAAGCGCTAATAATTCTTGGCTTAGTTGCTGTTTATCTGCGGGTGATAATTGAGATTTAAGTTGTTGTGATGCCAAGCTATCTTCAGCAATTAATATCAATGCTCTGGCTTCTGCTTGGCTCCATTGGGCAGGGCTGGCTTTCAAAATCTCTTCAACCTCATGGGAAGGGTTATCATCTAGGAGCGCCTTTATAGCTACTTCTTTATCTCGGTCTGTAACTAGTTCACGTTCTAAACCAGTGCTGTAGTAACTGTAAAGTTCTAATGCTTGAGCCGAGGTTGGCTGAGATTTAATTGACGGTATAATTTCAGATTTTTTAGGAGATGCTTGGAATGCATCTGTAGCTTTAGTAGAGGATAAATAGTCTATTTTCTGGTGATTAGTCAATGCAGTTTTGGCGGATTCTAACATTTCTGTTAAACGTTTAATTTCTGTATCGTCCCGTTTGGAGTCATAGTTTACGCCTAATTCTGTCTGAAGTTTGGTAAAGGAGCATTTGTATTTATTTAAGTTACCTCCCTGTTTCCAAAGCCATCTGGTTGAGCCATCTTCATTAACTGAGCCTACATCAATACCAAATTTAATACCCCTGACTCCACCATGACTGTAATAACTGATGATGGCTTTGACTTGATGCTCTGACCATAATCTCTCAATTAGTTGTGGCATTGTGGGTTTATCTGCTGCTATTGCATCTATAGCCCGTCGCATTATTTCTTCACCTGGCAGTCCATCTCGTTCTACCCGTTCTAGTTGATTACGGGTCATGGCTTTGCGTTTACTCTCCCAACTGCTTTGTACTGGAGTGAGGTGAAATTCTCGCTCTAGCAGTCGAGATGAGTGTTCTGAGTAAGCGTAGTTATTCCAGGTGCGGATAGATTTACCATCTAGGTTATTGACTCTAGATGCAACGATATGAGTGTGGTCATGTTTTTTATCTGAATGTCGGGCTATGAAGAAGTCATAAGCTGGCAGTTCTGTTTCGATAAATTCATCAACTAGTTGGTTTAGCTTGGTATCAGCTATCCTTTTATCAGGCTGTTTGACTTGGGATTCTTCACCTTTTAGCCTGGACAATACAATGACGTTGGCAAGGTGACGCTGAGATAAATTAGCCAATTCATCGTCATTGAGGGTTCTATCAGTTTTGGGAACTGACAGCATTAGATGGTAGCAGGGGTCTTTTAGTTGGGGGTTAAGATGGGCTGATAGGCTAAACTGCTCTACTAGTTCATTGGTGGTTGAGCCGTACATATTGCCACCAATGATTGTGGCTTTCTCTTTCTCCAGGACGTATTTGGTTGTGCCACGAAATGATTTATTAGCTTTAACTTTGGTAATCATCCCGCTGCCCCTCTGCTGATGCCTGGGTAATTTGTCGGTGAGTTTGTTCTAATATATCTACTAGTTCTTTCAGGGTTTGTAAATACTCTTGTACCTCATGATTTAATGGTTGATAACCAACTTTGACTGCTTCGTTAATTGCTCTAGTCTGTTGGTTGAGGTTATTACCAATTTTCTTTAATTCATAGATGACTTGGCGATTAACTTCTGGGATAATTAACTTAGGGCGTGGTAAGGAATAATCGAATAATCTAGCTCTAATATAGTCGCTTTGCACTACTCCACTGCACCGTTGCTCTAGTCTAGCTTTCTCAGCATGGCTCACCCTAAATGTTACAGTTATCTCTCGCTTTTCATCAGGCTGCACTAACTGATTACTCAGTGCTTTTGCTAGTTGATTATTCAACTCAGTGCGGGGGTCTGGTTCTGTCATAACCGATAGATTAGTTGTACAAACATGGGGGTTTGGGGGACACCCCCAACAAGCAAGTCACGCCTCTTGAGCGTAGCGAAAGTAGCGCCGCTAGGCGCGTTAAGGCGTATTGCTTGCCTCTGGGGGCGCGACGGGGACACGGGTATATGTGGCATGAAACCCACGTAGGGGAACAGCCGAGATGTGGCATGGGTCTGACCGCTGAGGCTACGCCACTAACTAATTTTTTACGCCCCTCTATTTACATTATCTACACTAGTTTACCTCACCAACTCATCAACCCCTCGTTAATTCTCCCGCTTGCATCTACAAGCATCTACACAATCAAACTTATGGGTTTTAAGGTTGGGTAGATGTAGCTGCTTTGGTTGATGACTTTAGTTCATGGATTTAGTTGATGAAAAGGCGGGTACTTCTCCTAAAATGGAGGAAATTATCCCTACTATATATGTCCCGCAAACCCAAGGCTGTTCCTTTATCTAAAGTCGATGATATTCAAGCTAGTCTCAAACAGAAGGCGGCTACTCCTAAAACTGTTAGCGTGGAAGAGTTGGTCAAAAGTTTGGCTAAACCTATCCAAGATATGTTGGATGCTGGCTACTCCTATGAGGATGTCTCTGATGTGTTTAAGGGACATGGGGTAGAGTTGGCTGCTAGTGGGATGAAGAGTTTCCATAAAAGGGCTATGGCAACTAATACCAATAAGCCTGGTTCTGAATCTGCGGTTTCTTCTGACTCTGACTCAACTACTATACCTGTGGATAATAACCCACCACCAGAGGTGGATGCTATGCCACCTGCTACTGTGGAAAAATCATCTCCGTCATCTTCTCAAACTTCTCAAGGTACAAAGGCAAAGAAGGGGGCTGCTAAGACTAATTCTCAGTTCAATGTCACTGATAGGAGTAGTGTCTAGGAGTAATGTATGAAACGCATAGTCATGATTCTGGGGGGAAAGGGCGGTACTGGGAAAACGGCTTTCACTCGACTATTGCTTGATGTACTGCACACGAATAATATCCACTATCTCGGTTATGATGCTGATACTGAAAATCCAGAACTTTTCGAGTATTATCAGAATTTTGGCTCTGGTGTACAGTTGCTAAATTTCATTGAGGTGGCTGAGGCTAAGAGATTCTTTACGGAAATTAAAGCTGATTCTCCTGATGTGGTGGTGGTGGATATGCCGGGGGCTTCTGGTAATAAGACTAGGGAAATTATCAATAAGTTTGGGCTGTTTAAGATTGCTGGTGATTTGGGTTATCGGGTGTCTCTGGTGACTGTGCTGAATCTGGGTTATTCGGTGATTACTAGCTTGAAGGCTATGCTAGAGTTCTGTGGTAATCAAGCTGATTATGTGGTGGTGAAGAATCTCTGCTGGGATAAGGGGTTAGGTTTTCAGCGTTGGGATAATAGTAAAACTAGAGTTGCTATATCGGAATTAAATGGAATAGAGATTGAACTGCCTGAGCTTGAGTATTCAACTTTTGATATGTTGATTGAGAAGGGTTTACCTTTCTCTGCGGCTACTGAGGAGAATGGGTTCCCTTTTGGGGATTATCTGCTGGTGAGTGGGTTTTTAGACCAGGCTAAACCGGAACTGGAGAAGGCTGCTGTTTATCTGGGGTTACATCAACCAGTAACTAATCAAGCTGTGGTGAGTCAGTCTTTATCAGCATCAGCAGCAGATATAAATAAATCAACAGATAACAATAAATCTGCGGTGAGTCAGTCTTTATCAGTAGATAACGGTAAATCTGTGGTGAGTCAATCATCAGCAGCAGATATCAATAAATCTGCGGTGAGTCAATCATCATCAGCAGAGGTTAATCAAGCTGTGTCTTCGACGAGTAGGAGTGCGAGTACTGCAAATAAATCAGAAGTAACTGAAACTAAAGCTCGTCGGGGGAGAAAAAAGCCGATGAATAATAACAATAAACGCAATAGGGGCAATAGCAGTAACGGCAATAGCAATCATAACGATATCGGCATTAGCAATAGCACCAATAGCAACAGCAGTCATAGCAATAACGGCAATACCAATAGCAGTAATAACGATATCGGCAATAGCGATATCTCTACTGCCTCCAGTTCGCTCTCTTTGGGAGCTAGTGAACTGGGTGAGGTGAAGACGGCACTAGGGAGATTATATAAGGAATTTGAAAGTTTTAAGCTATCTCAAAAGGCTGAACGGGAAAAGGATAGGGCGGAGTTACAGGCATGGGCACAAACGAATTTAATCCAGAATCAACTCCTGAGTCAAGCTATGGCGACTATCGAGTTATTGACAAAGGAATTGAAGAATCAGGGAGTCTCTTGGAACGAGTTCGAGAGGAGCAATGCAGATTTGAAGCAAGAATTAAGTCGCTTGCTGTCGCCGTCTCAGAGTACGCCCAAGTCCTCGCCGACGTTAGAAAGTTTAGAGTTGAAAGGGCTAAAGAGCGAAGTATCGGAGTTGAAGCAGGGGTGGAAGGAATTGGTCAGTCACACGAACCGGTTGACTACGGTTATTCAGGAGGTGAAAAACCAGCCGCCAAGAACAATAACGATAGAAAAGAGGTTTTTCGCTCTGAACCTCTAGGGAAATACTGGAGGATAGCGTCTCTCACTTCGTTGCTTTTTTTGGTGTTTTTCTTTGTGGTTAATCAAGTTATTCCGGTGAAAATCTCCAATGATATCACCAGCTATTTACGGGGAATATGGAAACAGACCAACTACAGCTATACCAAGCTACAGCGGGTTGAAAAACATTTGGGGACTGACCGCAAATAGTAGGCATCAAAATCAATAAATTCTCAATAAATACTGAAACAAATGTCGTCAAAGTATGTTATTACAATAGTATTACTCCTAGAAGGAGGCGATTAGGCGATTAATTTATGTACACCTTAAAAATTCGGAGAATTGGAAATTCCTTGGGTGTAACACTACCTAAAGAAGCTCTGCAAAAACTTAGGGTACAAGAAGGCGACAGCGTATTTGTCACTGAAACTCCCTCTGGTATTCATGTGACTGCCTGTAATCCTGAATTTGACAAGGCAATGGAGGCATACAGAAAAGTCAGCACTAAATACAGGAATGCACTTCATGAGTTAGGGAAATGAATGGACTTTTCTGGCTAGATGAAACAATTGTTAGAGCTATGCATGAAGACCAATTAGCACAGCATGGTGGTCTTGCTGGTGTACGAGATAACAATTTGTTTTTAGCTAGTTTAGATAGACCGAAGAATTTGCTGGCTTATGGTGAGCCTACACCCACCATATTTGATTTGGCTGCGGCTTATGGTTATGGGTTTGCCAAAAACCATGCTTTTATAGACGGTAATAAACGGGTAGCTTTCGTAGTGATGGCTACCTTTCTTGAATTAAATGGATATTCATTGGATGTTCCAGAGACGGAAGTTGTCTTGGTAATGGAACGACTGGCCGCAGGTTCTGAAACTCAAGAATCAATAGCCCAATGGCTTCAAAAGAATTCTATTCAACATGACTAGGTGACTCCCTGACTTTAAAGTTCATACTGGTTCTCTATCGGTAAACTTCTCTCCGGTGAGCAATTTTCACCACAATTATCAGCAATAGTTCGTCCTGAATGTCGTCATCCCGATTTACATTTGGGGAAACGTTATGTGAGTCCGTGTCCAGGTGTCCAGGTGTCCAGGATTAATGTATTAATCTCTTATTATTGAGGGTGGACACCAACCGAGACATTTTCACGCTTTAGATGAACTCGTAGCTTCATCCCTCTGTAGCCACCCTTGGAAAATAGTTTCCCGCTCATCCTGGGGTGGGACAAACTTATAAACCCGTTCGCGATTTTCCCTAGTCCCAAACCTACCAAGATAGGACAGCTTCAGCCCTAACTTTTTCAGGAACTTCTGGCAGATCGCGATCGCACTATCCTTTTCAGAAATAGAAACCCCCAGGAAATTCTTAATCACCTGCTTATGTTGTACAGCCAGCGATCGCAATTTCTGCAACCCAGCATCAGAACTCCTCCACTCCACCTCAGCATTAAACAACTGCGAAACATTCAATTCTTCCAGTAACAGCACCGCAGGTAGCATCTGCCCCCGGTTAAAATCTGGTTTCCAGATAGCATTATTGCCCTTCTCAACTTGCGCTTTAGCCTTGGAAGCATCACGGGCTACCAAAAACTTACGCCCAAGGTTTAAATAATAATGCAGCCGCAGCTGTAGATACCAACCAGAATCATCCTTTCTGACAATTTCCGGTGTTACTTCCACCCCATAACGCTGGGATATATCAGCTTTACGCTCCTGCTGGCGTTCGCTCTTAGTTTTAGCCCGTTTTTCTGACAGTTTTTTGAGTTCAGCGTCTGAGAGCTTTTCAGCAGTTGCAATTTCCTCGCACTGAGTAGTGTGCAATTCCTCAGCAGCATTCTGTACCTCATTGAAAACCTGCTCAGTTTCCTTAGAGTCCAGTTTCAAATTATCTGCATCAATAATTGTATAACCATCATCAGCCAAACCTTGCAGCACCGAGTCACGGTAACATTTAGTTTGGGCATTAATCACACAAGCACGTTTTGCCCAAGTTTGTAGAGATTCTGGTTGAAAATTCTCATCAATGTAGCTGTAATCAGCATTATCCGCCGCTGACAATAAGGCAATATTCGCTCTTGTGGCTGCGTGTTGACTAGCCAGCAGTACCCCCATCGACGTAGAGCCATTCCCAATCACTCCTAGCCCCTGCTTTCTCACCCAAATATGGCGGTCAACGTTTTCCCGCAGTCGTGCCAGCATTTGCCGCACAGAGTTCACAGCTTGGACGCCCTGGAAAACTCCCCAGACTGCTGAGAAATGGGACTTGATATCAATGGACACCCCAGTTTCTAGGCTAGGTGAGGCAATAACCAAGTCATATTCTGTCAAAATTTCATTGAGGTGAGCAATACATCCATAAGCGGGGTGACTAGGGTCTGCCACGCTGACGCTATCAATCCGCAAAATGCGTAAATGCGGGAATTTACGTCGGTAACGTGCCTCTAAAGCCTGTGTACCCCATTTGGATTTGGCTTTTTGGGCAGAACAGCACAGTAGATGATGTCCACCACCAAGAGCCAGGGCCTTATCCAATGCAGCAATTAAATTCCTGGGGTCGTTACCTTGGTAGTTATAACAATTCCCAGATTGGGGCTGATAATTGTTAAGAATTACAAAGGGGTTAATGTGAATTCCCCCGGCCAGGGAGCGGATATAATTTACGTCAGCATCGCTTAAATCGGCAGAGGAGAGGTAGATTTTGCCCTGTGGGCTGCTGAGGACGTTTTGAACTAATTTTTTCAGATTGTCAAGGACAGCAACACGGCGTTTAGATACTTCAGTGCCGGAGTTTAACAGATGCCAGAATACTTGGTCGGCTTCGTCGATGATCACGATATCGTTAGACCAGTCGTTGGGATTAAATTTGGCTTGGCTCTCTGTATGTAGGGAGTCAATACAAACTCCGTAACCAAGTAAGTCCCCTGTTTCTGAATCGTGAATTTCTGTGACGTAATTGACGCCAAACCGATTACACAGGGCTTCACCTAATTGGATGCGGTGGGTTATCACTAAAACTCTTTGCCCCTGGTCATGTGCTCTGGCTACAACACTTGCCAGCCATTCGGTTTTGCCTGTGCCTTTGGGTGCTTTGAGGACGATGAGCTTTTCACCTGCGGGGATGAGAATTTCTCCCAGAAACCGTTGGTTAAAGGCGATGGCTGGGGGGTAAGTTAGCAAGGTGGACAGCCGAATTTGCCACATCTCTAGCACTTCGGCTGTGTTGTACAGGGCGTGGAATGCGTCTTGACCCAATGCGGCAATGAAATCATCCACCCCTTTCAGGCTCTTGGGTTGAGGAGGGAGAGAAAGATTTCTCCCCTGCCCCCCTGCTCTCTTGCTCTCTTGCTCTCTTGCTCTCTTGCTCTCTTGCTCTCTCCCCTGCTCCCCATCATCTGGGGGTAAATCTATCACCCTAACTTCACAGCCAGCACCAATGAGTAAGCTGCCCATGCGGTTAATAGCGGTTCTTACCCGTTGGCGAGTTTCTGCTTTGCTGTCATGGTCGAAACAAATATTTACTTGTCTGCCTAGTGTGGCAAAGTGTTTGATGTCGGGAATCAGGTAGGGCTTACCAATGGCGTTCCCATCTTCATCTTTGGGGGTGCGGTAGCCACCGTTGACTCCAGGTAGTGAGATCGCCGCATAGCCAGCAGAAAGTAATGCTGCTGCTTTCTTTACGCCTTCTACAATGATTACTGGGACGTTGTGCAGCCAAACCCAATGCCAGAAGCCACCAGGGTGAAGTCTATCTTCTTCTGTAATCGGGATGCCGCAGCGGTTCGAGATTTTTGCCCAAATTTTATCGGTGACGTACGGGAAGAAGGCCCTGGTTGCTTCTTTGTAGGGATGCTCGTATTTGATGAATTTGTGAATTTTCTGCTTGTTGCGCCGGGGCTTATCGGGCTTGAAGCACCCCCATAACATTGGTTGGTAGTTGTTCAGGGGGTCAATGCCGTTACACCACCAGCCCCCGTGTTCTATGTGGCGATAGTTCCTTAAGTCCCCGTCCCGTAAGCGTCCGTCGTTGCGGCGTGAGATTTTGGGGCTGTAGAACAGATATTCGTAGGGGGTTGTTCCCCAGAGCGTGAGCAGGTTGGCGGTGATCAGTTCTGGGTCAATGGCACTTGAGAGCCATTCGTCCCAGTGGGGTTGATAAATTTCTGGTGTGGAGTATGTTAGTTGGCTGTCAGTTAACACGGTAGATTCCCCGGATACTTGGTTGAGTATCAGAGGGGGTTATTCGTGCTGCACTTACATATCTACGAAATCTGCTGCGTTGCTTGATGCTGGCTATTCTGGGAGAGGAACAAATAATTTCAGGACTTACACAG
This sequence comes from Cylindrospermum stagnale PCC 7417, assembly GCF_000317535.1. Classification (NCBI taxonomy): domain Bacteria; kingdom Bacillati; phylum Cyanobacteriota; class Cyanophyceae; order Nostocales; family Nostocaceae; genus Cylindrospermum; species Cylindrospermum stagnale. The sequence continues at coordinate 150,495 of NC_020050.1, read as the reverse complement.
GTTGTTTAAAAATCTCTTGGCTTGGTGCAGTTCGTAGAGAAAACGCCAAAACTCTTACTGCACGGCGCATCCCACACATCACACTCTGTCTCAACCAGTAATTCTCTTGCGTAAATCTTAAATCTGCTCATTTGTTTTCTAAAAACATTCCTCTAGAAACGGATTCCTTTGCAGCGGCGACTCGTATAATATGAATGAGAAGCACCTGCTCCCGCATGGTGCAGCACAAAATAATCTCAGGAAAGCCAATTGGTGGAGCTAGCGGCCAAACTAAGACCCACTTCTTTGGTTTCTTTGAAATTAACCCCGCTCTGATTGAGCAAAGTCAGATGTGCCATTCGTATGAAGGGACAAAGCGTGTACTATAAGTGTGCGTTTTGTCCTTTTGGCATTTTTGGCGCTGTTATCTCTTCACATAAGTTATTTGCTTCATTTAAGTAGTAGCCTGATCTTACAGAAGTTTGGGACTCATGCAATCTAACATTTGTTTGATTTTTCACTTTAAATTTCGCTACATCTGTTGAACAGGGTACAGGGTAATCAAGCGTGCTGGTGACACCCTCTTTTTAGCTGTGATTACCCCGTTGTGGTATTCGCTTTTGCTCAAGTGACAACAGCCGCATCTGTCGCCTCTGCCTTCACCTTTTTTTCAAAAGTCTGGATATTAGGTTCCTCCAGTACAAAGCCGGTTTCCGTTTGTTGACCGAGCTTACCAGCAATCGCAGCTACCCACTGGGGATAGTTGGCTTGAGCATCAGTCAGTTTCTTCCACATTTTGGGTTTAACTGTGATGCTGAGGATACGCCCGTCACAGTCTACCTCGAACTGTTGCCAGCCGTTCTCTACCGTCTTAGCTTCTGGGAGTTGGTTAATTTTTATGGTTACTTCTAATTTTCCTTGAATCATAGATACGTCCTGGTAAGGTTACTGGTTTGGTTTTAGATAAGGCTTGAATCATAATTTACTTACCTTGGTTATGATGCCTCTTTCTCATGCTTGGGTTGTTTTTGGGCGTTACGGTTGGCGATCGCATCTACTACGATTCTTTCCACTAAATTGCTCATAGTACGCCCTTCATCTTCTGACCATTCCTCCAAAACCTGTTTTGTTTCTTCGGAACAGGTGAACATAATACGTGGTTTTCTAGCTGCCATTATCAACACTTGTCTACACCATGATTCAAGCATAAAACTGGACAATAGTGATTTGGTATTTTCAACTTAGTGTTGACAGTGGCAGCCATCGTCAACTAATATAACCACATAGCACAAATTAAGCAGTAATTTTTCACTAATTCCTGCTAATTAGGTATCTATAACGCAGATACAGCAATAGTTACAGCGTTTTGGGGTATTGCAACGATTCGTAAAAAATTCCGCCATATTGAGTGAAATGGTTACACACAAAGGATTGTAGATATATTCAGTCCGTCCAAAAAGATTCAAATCTCTGGGGAGACATTTGCGTGTAACGCACGGTGTGGTGAATATTCTTGTGTCCCAAGTAATCTTGAATTGCTCTGGTATCATGACCCTGGGCTGCTAAATAGTAGCCACAAGCATGGCGCAATTGATGGGGATGAACTGGTTCAGTGATTCCAGCGCGCTCGCCAGCGCGTGCGATAATGTGACGAACGGCTCTAGTTGATAGTGGAGCTTTACGCTCAGACACAAAAACATAGGGAGTATCAGGATAATCGCGTTGCAATTGACGCAAGGCTCTTAATTCTGGAGCGCGTAACGGATGAACAGTATCATGCCCATGTTTGAGACGACGAATGTCGATATAACCCTCTGACAAATCTACTTGTGACCACTTGAGCGCAACTAACTCAGCAGTACGAAGTCCATGCCGGAACATGAGTAAAATCATCGCTGCATCCCGCACAGAGTGCCGACCGATAGAACGAGCCGCACAGATCATGGCATCAACTTCTTTCGGTCGCAAATATTCTCGTTGGCGTGTAGATGGGCGTTTAGCTGGTGGAGTCGAGTAGTTAGTTGACTTTGCCGAAAATGGAAGTTGAGTAGTGTGGGTAGACATGGGCCAAATCCTCATGTCTTAGTTGCTATCTCCAGCATACATTGCCTAAAAAGAGACGAACTAGGCAAAGTTATAAATTACCTCAAACGAGAGGCTTGTATCTTTTAAACTTAAATTCGCACTACCCCTTAATCATAGAGAATTTTAACGTCCGTGCCAAGTCTTGCTGAAACTGCCTATCCCCGACTGAAAAACCAGATTAGTTCCAAAGAACTCTTAGAAATTTATACCCCAACTGACCTTGAACTTCAGTTTGCCAGCCAACATACCAAAGGTAAAGTTGCCAAATTAGGTTTTTTAGTGCTGTTAAAAACTTTTCAGCGATTGGGATACTTTGTTTTAGTCAAAAATGTGCCTGATGCAATTATTAAGCACATTGTTGAGGCAGTTAAAATCAACTTTATTCCCCAAAAGTTGGAGAATTATGATAGATCAGGAACACGCTGGCGACATTTAACTCTAATTCGGGATTATCTCAAAATCATCCCCTATGGTGTCGGTGCAAGGCGAATTATCGTCAAATCAATGGCACAAGCAGCACAAACCAAAAATGACCTAGCTGACTTAATCAATGTAGCGATTGAAGAATTAGTTCATCACCAGTATGAATTACCTATTTTCACAACTTTAGTTCGTGCAGCTAGAAGAGTTAGAGCAACTATTTCTCAAATCTTTTATCGACAAGTAGCAGATGGTTTAAATCTAGAAACTAAGGTCATGCTAGATGGGTTATTGGAGACGAGTATTCTCAATCTCAAAACTCCTTGGTATGAACTCAAACAAGACGCTGGTAAACCCATACTCAAGAATTTAAAAGCATTAGTCGAGCGGTTGAAATGGATAGATGAAATTAATCCAGCTCAGAAACTATTAACAGATATTCCTGATAGCAAGGTTAAATATTTTGCAGCCGAAGCTATGACCTTAGATGCGGCACGCATGAAAGAGCTAGAACTTAATAAACGTTATACATTGACATTAACTTTAATTGCCATTCAAGCCGCAAGAACACTGGATGATATTGCGGAGATGTTCATTAAAAGAATGCTCAAGATTCATTTCTATGGACAGGAGGCATTAACGCGTTATCGTCAAGAACACCAAGCCAGAAGTGACAGATTAATTACGACCTTAAGAGATGTGGTAATTGCTTACTCCAGTGAAGGTCAAATCTCCCAAAAATTCACTGCTATAGAAACAGTTATTGGCGAATCTCCCGAACAGCTTCTAGAAGATTGTGAAGCTCATATTGCCTATGCAGGCAATAATTATTATCCTTTTCTGTGGCGATTTTATAAAAGTCATCGTTCTACTCTCTTTCAGATTCTCAGATGGGTAAAACTCCAGTCAACTACCCAAGATACTTCCTTAGAAGAAGCAATTGAATTTTTGAGTAAGCATCAAGGAAGCCGCAAAGATTGGTTAAAAACAATCATAGTTGAAAACCCAGGTACTGCTGAAGAAAAAACCAGGAATTTACTCAACTTAGATTGGATACCTACGAAGTGGTGGCAATTAATCACCAACCAGAAAAACCGTCATTCTTACCCCACACGAATTAATCGTAAGCATTTTGAGGTTTGTGTTTTTTCACAGGTGATGTGGGAACTGAAATCAGGAGATTTATATGTAGAAGGAAGTGATGCCTTTGCTGATTACCGAAAACAGCAGATTTCTTGGTCTGATTATAAGGCGACAGTTGCTAACTATGGAGAATTAGTCAATTTACCTGTTGAAGGAAAAGCCTTTGTTGTTCATTTAAAAGAGTGGCTTTCTCAGGTAGCATCCCAGACAGATAAATCTTTTCCTAAAAATGAGTTTGTTCGCCTAGAAGATGGCAAACCAATTATTCAAAAAACTAACAAGAAGGTTAACCAGGAAAAAGTAAAATTGATTGAGTCTCTCATCAGAGAACGGCTGCACCCAGTTAACATACTGGATATTCTCACCGATACAGAACTCTGGTTAAACTGGACTCGTTTCTTTCACCCAATTTCAGGATATGAAGCTAAAATCGACCATCCAATTGCTCGTTATCTAACTACCACTTTTTGTTATGGTTGTCATTTAGGAGCTTCTCAAACAGCCCGTTCTTTAGGAGCGTTTGACCATCGACAAGTGGCTTGGGTTAATCAGCGTCATATTACTGAAGAAACCTTAGATAAAGCGATTACTTCAATTATTAACGCTTATAATCGGTTTTCTCTGCCTAAATTTTGGGGAACTGGAAAACGAGCTTCAGCCGATGGGACAAAGTGGGATATTTATGAGCAGAATCTTTTAGCAGAATACCACATTAGGTATGGTGGTTATGGAGGCATTGGTTATTATCATGTTTCTGATACTTATATTGCCTTATTTAGTCATTTTATTCCTTGTGGTGTATGGGAAGCCGTTTATATTCTTGATGGTTTGTTAAATAATCAATCAGAAATTCAACCTGACGTTATTCATGCTGATACTCAAGGTCAAAGTGCGCCTGTATTTGGGTTGGCTTATTTGTTGGGAATCAATTTAATGCCTCGCATTCGCAACTGGCATGATTTAAAGTTGTATCGTCCTACTAAGGAGTCTCGTTACCACCATATTGATGGTCTCTTTTCTGATGTAGTCGATTGGGATTTGATTGAGACTCATTTGCCAGATATGTTACGGGTTGTTCTTTCAATTAAAGCGGGAAAATTTACCGCCTCAACCATTTTACGTAAGTTAGGAACTTATAGCAGACATAATCGACTCTATCAGTCATTCTCTGAGCTAGGGCTAGTGATTCGCACAGGATTTTTGTTGTCATATTTATCTGATGAAAAGTTACGCCTTACCATCCAAGCTGCATTAAATAAGAGTGAATCTTTTAATGGTTTTACCAAATGGGTCAGTTTCGGTGGATCAGGTTTAATTCCTAGTAATAATCGAGATGAACAACGCAAGATGATTAAGTATAACCATTTGGTTTCAAATTGCTTAATTTTCTATAATGTCTTTGAAATGACGAGGATTTTGCAGGAATTAATTGCTGAAGGGTATGCCATTGATGAGGAGATTATGGGGGCGTTAAGTCCATATCTGACTAAACATATCAACCGATTTGGACGCTATAGCCTGGATTTAAATCGCAAACCCCCAGATGTTGATTATGATCTGTCTCTAATTCCCATGGATGTAGATAATTCTTGAGATAGGCATAAGTGAGGAAAGAGTTATGGTATCGCTAAAACTCTCTCTGGGCAAGCGTTTCATGCGATATGGCGGAATTTTTCATGAATCGTTGCAATACCCCATATTGGATGCAATGCTACAAATACAGAAGAACCTCGTATTTGGCTGGTTAAATCATACAATTCTGACTGAGTAAATAGTCGTGTGAATTTATAACAATTGATGGCAAGTTGAACCGCCCTTTGCCAGATAAACTGATTTCTATAACTCATATAGTTAAATGAAAATTATCAAAGTTTTTCTCTTCAAATAGCCAACAAAAATCTTCGCTCAAGTAGGTCTATTTTGGCACGACCATACATCTGCCGTTTTAACATTTTCAGTCGATTAATATGTCCTTCAACGGGGCCATTACTAACTGACATAGTTACACCCGCCTTCACTGCGTCGTAATCTTCACGCAATCGTTTAGCAAAGCGATGAAAAGCAGTCAAATTACTACTTTCTGCAACAGTTAGCCACCGTTGGAGTTGTTGGGGCAGTCGCTGACGCACAATTTGAGCGAAACCTTGAGCTAACTTGATGGCTTCGGCTAAATCTGGATGTTGCCCTATGAGTAGCGCAATCAATTCTTCATCTTCTGGCTGTTGCGAATCCGGGTTGCGTAGCACTAGCCATACTGCACGACGAGGTGTCAGACAAAGTTTTTTGGGTTGAGTGACTTTTGGTAAAGACTTAACTGAATACCGTTTTCGTGGCTTGATTCCTTGGACAGTACGGATGCGTCGCGTGTAACGGGCTACTGTATCATAGCTACCTTTGTAACCCAGTTTTTGAATTTCCTCAAACAAGGCTAAACCTTCGTAACAACCTTCATCCCAGCGTTTAAGGATATATTCCTGGTACGGAACTAAAATACTTCGACCTCGGCTTCTTCGTCTAGTTGGTTCTGGAAAGGTGGGAGTACGTAGATAGCGGAATACACTTGTAACACCAATCCCAACTTGACAGGCTATAGCTTTTGCACTCCAACCTTGATCATGTAAGTCCCAAACTTGCTGATGGATAGCAAGTCTTCTTGCATGGTTTCGTTCTGTTAATTGTAGTGCCTGTTGTTCGCGGCTTGGCCGTGGTACTCGCACAACTACAGTACCATCGGTTTGGATTACTGATGAAAGACTGTATGCTTCATCGACGGCTTTGAGAGCTTGATGATTCGTAGCGAAAACTTGGTTAAGTGTTTCAGCTAAGTTCTGCAATAAGTGAAAACGGTCTGCAACGTGAATGGCTTCAGGCGCGCCCTGGCGAATACCACTTTCATAAGTTTTTGACCGATCTCGTGAAACGACTTTGACACCGGGGTGTGCTTTTAACCATTCTGCTAAGATTTCAGCCTTTGCATCTTTGAGTAGAGCAATTGGTCGGCTTCGTTCTAGGTCAATTAGTGCTGTGCCGTAAGTTTTACATTTACGAAAACAGAAGTCGTCTACTCCAAGAGTCTGCGGCGTTACGATTGGCGGAAGTGGGATTGAGCGGACTAATTTTAATAGCGTGTTGCGAGAGACTGTTAACCCCAATTGCTCTGAGAGTCTTACCCCAGCTTCCCCACCATTAGCTAAACCAATTGCACTCAGTCTTTGAGCTAAACGTAGAGTTCTTCGCGCCCAAGGTGCGGTCACACTTGTCAGTCTTTCGGTAAAAATGCGCCGTTTACACAAAGTGTTAATGCAATAAAACTTTCGCACTCGCAACTGTAGGGTAATACTGTAATCAGCCCAAGGTAGGTCTGTTAACTTGCGTTCGTAGCGGCTATGAATTTTGTGAGTAGGTTGGTTACAAACTGGGCAATTAACTACTGTTCTGATTGCGGAAACAATCAACTTTATCTGAGTTTTTATCTTGTCTACTTGGCAATTCTCAAGTTTCAGATTGGTTGAATCTGGTAGTAGGTGAGTTAGCACTGACATAATCAAGCTGAGGCTTATCCCTCAAATGTTTGATAGAGCGAAGTTGTCGGGTAGGTCAGAGATATTTCTACCTCTTTCCCCCCTGAAAACCGTGCGTACAAGTTTCCAAGTACACGGCTTAAGCAAGTCATGTAGCTGTAGCTCCAGAATGGAATTGATGATGACAATAAAGATGAACTAACTCAAGGTTTGAGTATGTATCTAAACCGCCTTTCTTTCTTGGGAATTTATGATGTTTGTGGATTTCTTCACCGTTGTATAGGCTTTGTCCACAGACAGGACAAACATGACCTTGTTTCTCAGCAATTTTCTGAATACTTTTAGGATGATTGGAAGCTTTCACTTTTTCTCTTTCCTTCCAGTAATCTTTGAGTGTTGAGTCATCTGGTGATGACCTACCAAGAACAAGTTGATGCCTTTGAATATTGAACCAAGAAAATTTTATCAGGTGAAAACCTGTGCGTTTATCTCCAAACACCCATCTATCTTTTCTTTCCAGGTTCAGCCTTCCCCAATACTTATTTTTACGCCATTTATTATTTCTATTCGGATGTGTATGATTTACATATCTACATTCCCGTTTAAACATCCAGTCATCTAAGCTTCTGAATGCCTCAGAGGCAACACCTATACGGAAATAATTTGCTTCACCTCTAATAATGGGGTTTAGCTTTTTGATGACACTTTTAATGTCATGCCCCTTAAGATTTAGCCACTCCTCTCTTAGCTTTTTCCGTATATTTAGAAGAGATTCTTTACTAGGTTTAATGAGTAGTTTCCACCCGGTTTTAGTGTTGCTGACTCGGTATTGTTTGATATTGAAACCTAGAAAACAGAACCCCTCATTGAGATGAACAATTCTAGTTTTCTCTTTTGATAGTTCGAGTCCCCTAGATTTCAACCATTCACTTATATCAATTTGGGCTTGTTCTGCATCCTCTTTTGTTTCACAGAAGATTGCAAAATCATCTGCATATCTCACAACTGCGCGTCTGCTGACAATTTCACCGCGTCGGTTATACTTTACTCCCAGTGCATCTTCCATCCCATGCAACGCAATATTAGCGAGGAGGGGCGAAATAATAGCCCCCTGTGGTATACCTGTGAGCGTTTCGGAGAATTTTCCTTCTTCCATATATCCTGCTTTCAACCATTGGTCTATTAGCTTTCTTGCGGGAAAGTTACCAATGGTTTTCATCAGAAAATTTCGGGAAATGTTGTCAAAACAACCTTTAATATCGGCATCTAATACCCACTTTTTCTTTTTATTTGGACGTACAATCATATAGATTTTACTGATTGCATCGTGGGTACTTCTTCCAGGTCTAAAGCCGTAACTGCTTAATTCAAAATGGAATTCCCAAAAGGGTTCCAGTGCGTTCTTAACAATCGCCTGTAAGCAACGGTCTATTATTGTTTGTATACCTAAAGGTCGTTTTTTCCCATTGGATTTAGGGATATACACCCGTTTAGCTGGTAGTGGTTTCCAAGGAATAAATTTTCTGAGTGAATCAACTAAAAATCCCCTGGCTTCTGGTGTTTTCACCAAAAGTTTGTCCACACCTGGCGTATTCTTGCCATGATTAGTTTGTGTAACTTTTCTAACGGAAAGTACAATGTTAGAATAGCTACGCATCATTAGCTTTTGCAAGCTTCTCACTAATCGATAGTTTCCTTTCTGGACAGCCTTGAATATTCTCTGTCTTAGGTTTCTAACTATGCAATAGGCTTTGCGCCAATTGACGTGTTGCCAATCGGTTGTTCTTTTGGTTACATTTACATTCCTTTCGGTCTGCATCTAACTTTTCCCAAAAAGTTCGATTCCCTTACTTTGAGATTCAAGAGACTTACCAATCCCCGTCGGCACCCTTTCGAGTTGGTCATCAGACCTATCTGCTTAGTTATCAGGGACAAGTCCTGTTTTCTATTACCTTTCGGTATGGCAGCATTCGCTTACTGGGATTTCCTACTCCCACTGGGGAGTTCCGAGTACCTTACGGTCACTCCTACTAACTACAAACAGCAACGTAGTTAGACCCCATTGGGTTTTCCCCGTTTCACACGCAACAGATACAACCAATTTAGGATTCTGCTATACTCCGGGAGTTTGGTATCCTATAAAGATGTACTTCAGGCATCTTTCCTGTTTCCGTTTATATAACGGATGTTTTACCCCACACTACCGTATCAGTCACTTTCGATAGCCTTAATAATATCGGAGCCTCAACGCAGATTCATCATCTTATCCATATTGGTCTTACCCTAGCCCTCCCTTTCGTTTGTGACTATTACTTGGGATTAGACATTACCCTCTAGCTGTGAGACATATTGATTACTCAAAATGCCCCTTCGGGTGGGTACAGGTTTGGATACTAACCTGGGAACTTTTTGAGGGTTCCATTCTCGCGAGCGACTTCCGGGTCGCACTGAAGTATCTCAATTATATCTTTCTCCCTTCTGTCCTCAGCATAGCTGCCTTACCCCAACCAAGATCACCAAAAGTTGCCAAGACCCAGAATGTGGTTTCAAAAATGCCTTGTTTGCAGTTTTATCGCTGGATGTTTGCAGTTCGCTACACTTTATTAAAGACATTCCATGTTCTCAAACGGGTAAACCACAATGAGAATCTTGAACCATCCATCTTACAGTAACGGTGGTAGTTTCTCCATCCCCTAATTAGGTATTGAGCCGAGATGCAACCAAAAACCTGCAAGATGACCTGAAAAGGCTTGATTTTACGTTGTAAATAACGGCTTTTTTGACTCGGAACTAACAAATTATCAAAGCCAGACAGGACAAGGGTTTCCAGACCATCTTGCAGAAAATTACTCAAATCTCGGCTCAATACCTACTTTAACCATAAAACAAAAACGTTCTAGAGCTTCATTCTTATTGGCGCTCGCTCTTCTGAGTCGTCTCTATCCACCCCGCATCACCAAAAGTGAGCAAGACCCAAATTATCGTTCAAATCACAATAATCCTGGTTTGCTCTGGTCTTGATTGCAGGTTTGGGCATTTATAATTGCAGGTCACTACACCTACAGAGAGAATCCTTTAGTTTGCGTTCTTTTCTGCTGCCGTTCCTCCTTCATCTGTTGCTGCAACGCCCGCTTTACCTCACGCCAAGTGTGAATATCCTCAAGACGCACTTCACCTATATTCACTGGGGAATACTCTAGATTACCTTCTTGATTTCGACTGACAGCTACACGAAAAACCTCACCCCGTTCATCATGGGTAAACACCAATTCCTGACCCTCTTTAGCTAAAGTTGCACGTTTTAATCTCAGACTATTCTCACCAGGGTTTCTGAGTAAGCGATTAATTAACTCAACACCAACAGGTACTGCTACAGCTAATAATTCGTTGACTAACTCCGGTTGTTCAACTTGTCTCAGTTCGATGTTTGGCTGCTCTAACTCCAGTTTATCACTAGCAATTAACACCAGTTTCCTAGCCTCATCTTCAGTCCATCCGGCTGGGCTAACTCTGATAATCTCTGCAACCTCCAGGGCTGACCTATCATCTTTTAGCGCCCTGACAGCGATTTCCTTATCTCGGTCTGTAACCAATTCCTGTTGCAGTCCGTCACTATACTGTTTGTAAAGCTCTACCGATTGCTCCTGGGTTAGTAGTGGTTTATTTTCTACTTTAGCTTCAGGTTTATTAGAATATATTTGAGAATTATATATAGGTTTATTAGATGCTAAATCGTCTATTACCTGCTGATTAGCTTGAACTATAGAAGCAGATTCCAACATCTCAGTCAGGCGTTTAATTTCGCTATCATCCCGTTTAGAGTCATAGCTTACCCCTAATTCTGTCTGTAATTTATTGAACGAACACTTATATTTATTTAAATTCCCTCCCTGTTTCCAGAGCAGTTGGGAAGAACCATCTTCATTCACTGCACCTATATTAATACCAAACTTAATACCCCTGACTCCACCATGACTGTAATAACTGACGATGGCTTTGACTTGATGATCTAACCATAATCTCTCAATTAACTGTGGCATTGTGGGTTTATCAGCTGCAACTGCATCTATAGCCCGTCGCATTATTTCTTCACCAGGAAGTCCATCTCGCTCTACCCGTTCCAGTTGATTACGGGTCATGGCTTTGCGTTTACTCTCCCAACTGCTTTGGACTGGGGTGAGGTGAAATTCTCGCTCTAGCAGTCGGGCTGAGTGTTCCGAGTAAGCGTAATTATTCCAGGTGCGGATGGATTTACCATCTAGGTTATTGACTCTTGATGCAACGATGTGAGTGTGGTCGTTTTCTTTGTCAGAGTGTCGGGCTATGAAGAAGTCATAAGCTGGCAGTTCTGATTCGATAAATTCATCAACTAGTTGGTTTAGCTTGGTATCAGCTATCCTTTTATCAGGTTGTTTAACTTGGGATTCTTCACCTTTTAGCCTAGATAGCACAATGACATTGGCAAGGTGACGCTGGGAGATGTTAGTCAATTCATCGTCATTGAGGGTTCTATCAGTTTTGGGAACTGACAGCATTAGATGGTAGCAGGGGTCTTTTAGTTGGGGGTTAAGATGAGCTGATAGGCTAAACTGCTCTACTAGTTCATTGGTGGTTGAGCCGTACATATTGCCACCAATGATTGTGGCTTTCTCTTTCTCCAGGACGTATTTGGTTGTGCCACGAAATGATTTATTAGCTTTGACTTTGGTAATCATCCCGCTGCGCCTCTGCTGATGCCTGGGTAATTTGTCGATGAGTTTCTTCTAATATATCTACTAGTTCTTTCAGGGTTTGTAAATACTCTTGTACCTCATGATTTAATGGTTGATATCCAACTTTGACTGCTTCGTTAATGGCTCTAGTCTGCTGGTTGAGGTTATTACCAATTTTCTTTAATTCATAGATGACTTGGCGATTAACTTCTGGGATAATTAACTTAGGACGTGGTAGAGAATAATCGAATAACCTAGCTCTAATATAATCGCTTTGCACTACTCCAATGCACCGTTGCTCTAGTCTAGCTTTTTCGGCATAGCTCACCCTAAATGTAACAGTTATCTCTCGCTTTTCATCAGGCTGTACTGACTGATTGCTTAGTACATCTGCTAGTTGATTACTTAATGCTGTACGGGGATCTAGTTGTGTCATAACCGACTTATTAAGTGTACGACAATGGGGGTTTGGGGGACACCCCCAACAAGCAATTCACGCCTCTTGAGCGTAGCGAAAGTAGCGCCGCTAGGCGCGTTAAGGCGTATTGCTTGCCTCTGGGAGCGCGGCGGGGACACGAGTATCTGTGGCATGACACCCACGTAGGGGAACAGCCGAGATGTGGCATGGGTCTGACCGCTGAGGCTACGCCACTAACTAATTTTTTACGCCACTCTATTTACATTATCTACACTAGTTTACCTCACCAACTCATCAACCCCTTGTTAATTCTCCCGCTTGCATCTACACAATAAAACTTATGGGTTCTGAGGTTGGGTAGATGCAGCTGCTTTAGTTGATGACTTTAGTTGATGAAAAGGCTGGGACTTCTCCTAAAATAAAGGAAATTATCACTACTAATTATGTCCCGCAAACCCAAGGCTGTTCCTTTATCTAAAGTCGATGATATTCAAGCTAGTCTCAAACAGAAGGCGGCTACTCCTAAAACTGTTAGCGTGGAAGAGTTGGTCAAAAGTTTGGCTAAACCTATCCAAGATATGTTGGATGCTGGCTACTCCTATGAGGATGTCTCTGATGTGTTTAAGGGACATGGGGTAGAGTTGGCTGCTAGTGGGATGAAGAGTTTCCATAAAAGGGCTATGGCAACTAATACCAATAAGCCTGGTTCTGAATCTGCGGTTTCTTCTGACTCTGACTCAACTACTATACCTGTGGATAATAACCCACCACCAGAGGTGGATGCTATGCCACCTGCTACTGTGGAAAAATCATCTCCGTCATCTTCTCAAACTTCTCAAGGTACAAAGGCAAAGAAGGGGGCTGCTAAGACTAATTCTCAGTTCAATGTCACTGATAGGAGTAGTGTCTAGGAGTAATGTATGAAACGCATAGTCATGATTCTGGGGGGAAAGGGCGGTACTGGGAAAACGGCTTTCACTCGACTATTGCTTGATGTACTGCACACGAATAATATCCACTATCTCGGTTATGATGCTGATACTGAAAATCCAGAACTTTTCGAGTATTATCAGAATTTTGGCTCTGGTGTACAGTTGCTAAATTTCATTGAGGTGGCTGAGGCTAAGAGATTCTTTACGGAAATTAAAGCTGATTCTCCTGATGTGGTGGTGGTGGATATGCCGGGGGCTTCTGGTAATAAGACTAGGGAAATTATCAATAAGTTTGGGCTGTTTAAGATTGCTGGTGATTTGGGTTATCGGGTGTCTCTGGTGACTGTGCTGAATCTGGGTTATTCGGTGATTACTAGCTTGAAGGCTATGCTAGAGTTCTGTGGTAATCAAGCTGATTATGTGGTGGTGAAGAATCTCTGCTGGGATAAGGGGTTAGGTTTTCAGCGTTGGGATAATAGTAAAACTAGAGTTGCTATATCGGAATTAAATGGAATAGAGATTGAACTGCCTGAGCTTGAGTATTCAACTTTTGATATGTTGATTGAGAAGGGTTTACCTTTCTCTGCGGCTACTGAGGAGAATGGGTTCCCTTTTGGGGATTATCTGCTGGTGAGTGGGTTTTTAGACCAGGCTAAACCGGAACTGGAGAAGGCTGCTGTTTATCTGGGGTTACATCAACCAGTAACTAATCAAGCTGTGGTGAGTCAGTCTTTATCAGCATCAGCAGCAGATATAAATAAATCAACAGATAACAATAAATCTGCGGTGAGTCAGTCTTTATCAGTAGATAACGGTAAATCTGTGGTGAGTCAATCATCAGCAGCAGATATCAATAAATCTGCGGTGAGTCAATCATCATCAGCAGAGGTTAATCAAGCTGTGTCTTCGACGAGTAGGAGTGCGAGTACTGCAAATAAATCAGAAGTAACTGAAACTAAAGCTCGTCGGGGGAGAAAAAAAGCCGATGAATAATAACAATAAACGCAATAGGGGCAATAGCAGTAACGGCAATAGCAATCATAACGATATCGGCATTAGCAATAGCACCAATAGCAACAGCAGTCATAGCAATAACGGCAATACCAATAGCAGTAATAACGATATCGGCAATAGCGATATCTCTACTGCCTCCAGTTCGCTCTCTTTGGGAGCTAGTGAACTGGGTGAGGTGAAGACGGCACTAGGGAGATTATATAAGGAATTTGAAAGTTTTAAGCTATCTCAAAAGGCTGAACGGGAAAAGGATAGGGCGGAGTTACAGGCATGGGCACAAACGAATTTAATCCAGAATCAACTCCTGAGTCAAGCTATGGCGACTATCGAGTTATTGACAAAGGAATTGAAGAATCAGGGAGTCTCTTGGAACGAGTTCGAGAGGAGCAATGCAGATTTGAAGCAAGAATTAAGTCGCTTGCTGTCGCCGTCTCAGAGTACGCCCAAGTCCTCGCCGACGTTAGAAAGTTTAGAGTTGAAAGGGCTAAAGAGCGAAGTATCGGAGTTGAAGCAGGGGTGGAAGGAATTGGTCAGTCACACGAACCGGTTGACTACGGTTATTCAGGAGGTGAAAAACCAGCCGCCAAGAACAATAACGATAGAAAAAGAGGTTTTTCGCTCTGAACCTCTAGGGAAATACTGGAGGATAGCGTCTCTCACTTCGTTGCTTTTTTTGGTGTTTTTCTTTGTGGTTAATCAAGTTATTCCGGTGAAAATCTCCCATGATATCACCAGCTATTTACGGGGAATATGGAAACAGACCAGCTACAGCTATACCAAGCTACAGCGGGTTGAGAAACATTTGGGTACTGAGCCAAAACGCCAAAAATAAGTTAACTATTCGCTCTTAAACATTCTCTCTCGTCCGTGTCCATGATTCATGTATTTATCTCTTATTATTGGGGGTGGACACATTGGGAGCATCCACCATGTTTTCCTTAGTGGACGCACTCGTTGCTTCATCCCGCCCTAGCCAAGCAAGGAAAATCGCCTCCCGCTCATCCTGGGGTGGGATAAACTTGTAAACCCGTTCCCGATTTTCCCTTGTCCCAAACCTACCAAGATAGGACAGCTTCATCCCCAACTTTTTCAGGAACTTTTGGCAGATCGCGATCGCACTATCCTTCTCAGAAATAGAAACCCCCAAATAGTTTTTAATCACCTGCTTATGTTCCACAGCCAGCGATCGCAATTTCTGCAACTCCACATCAGAACTGCGAAACTCCACCTCAGCATTAAACAACTGGGAAACATTCAGTTTTTCCAGTAACAGCACCGCAGGTAGCATCTGCCCCCGGTTAAAATCTGGTTTCCAGATAGCATTATTACCCTTCTCAACTTGCGCTTTAGCCTTGGAAGCATCACGGGCTACCAAAAACTTACGCCCAAGGTTTAAATAATAATGCAGCCGCAGCTGTAGATACCAACCAGAATCATCCTTTCTGACAATTTCCGGTGTTACTTCCACCCCATAACGCTGGGATATATCAGCTTTACGCTCCTGCTGGCGTTCGCTCTTAGTTTTAGCCCGTTTCTCTGACAGTTTCTTGAGTTCAGCATCTGAGAGCTTTTCAGCAGTGGCGATTTCCTCGCACTGAGTAGTGTGCAATTCCTCAGCAGCATTCTGTACCTCATTGAAAACCTGCTCAGTTTCCTTAGAGTCCAATTTCAAGCTATCTGCATCAATAATTGTATAACCATCATCAGCCAAACCTTGCAGCACCGAGTCACGGTAACATTTAGTTTGGGCATTAATCACACAAGCACGTTTTGCCCAAGTTTGTAGAGATTCTGGCTGAAAATTCTCATCAATGTAGCTGTAATCAGCATTATCCGCCGCTGACAATAAGGCAATATTCGCCCGCGTAGCTGCGTGTTGACTAGCCAGCAGTACCCCCATCGACGTGGAGCCATTCCCAATCACTCCTAGCCCCTGCTTTCTCACCCAGATATGGCGGTCAACGTTTTCTCGCAGCCGTGCCAGCATTTGCCGCACAGAGTTAACAGCTTGGACGCCCTGGAAAACTCCCCAGACTGCTGAGAAATGGGACTTGATATCAATGGACACCCCAGTTTCTAGGCTAGGTGAGGCAATAACCAAGTCATATTCTGTCAAAATTTCGTTTAGGTGAGCAATACAGCCATAAGCAGGGTGACTAGGGTCTGCCACGCTAACGCTATCAATCCGCAAAATGCGTAAATGTGGGAATTTACGTCGGTAACGTGCTTCTAAAGCCTGTGTCCCCCATTTGGATTTGGCTTTTTGGGCAGAACAGCACAGTAGATGATGTCCACCATCAAGAGCCATGGCCTTATCCAATGCAGCAATTACATTCCTGGGGTCGTTACCTTGATAATTATAACAATTCCCAGATTGGGGCTGATAATTGTTAAGAATTACAAAGGGGTTAATGTGAATTCCCCCAGCCAGGGAGCGGATATAATTTACGTCAGCATCGCTTAAATCGGCAGAGGAGAGGTAGATTTTCCCCTGTGGGCTGCTGAGGACGTTTTGAACTAATTTTTTCAGATTGTCAAGGACAGCAACACGGCGTTTAGATACCTCAGTGCCGGAGTTTAACAGATGCCAGAATACTTGGTCAGCTTCGTCGATGATGACGATATCGTTAGACCAGTCGTTGGGGTTGAATTTGGCTTGGCTCTCTGTGTGTAAGGAGTCAATACACACTCCGTAACCGAGTAAGTCCCCTATTTCTGAATCGTGAATTTCTGTGACATAGTTAACGCCAAAACGATTGCACAGGGCTTCACCTAATTGAATGCGGTGGGTTATAACCAGTACCCTCTGCCCCTGGTCATGCGCTCTGGCTACAACACTTGCCAGCCATTCGGTTTTGCCTGTGCCTTTTGGCGCTTTCAGGACGATGAGCTTTTCACCAGCGGGGATGAGGATTTGTCCCAGAAACCGTTGGTTGAGGGCGATGGCAGGGGGGTAAGTTAGTAGGGTAGACAGCCGTATTTGCCACATGGACAAGGCTTCGGCTGTGTTGTAGAGGGCGTGGAATGCGTCTTGACCCAATGCGGCGATGAAGTCATCTACTCCTTTTTCTGCCCCTGCTGGTAAATCTATCACCCTAACTTCACAGCCAGCACCAATGAGTAAGCGTCCCATGCGGTTAATAGCGGTTCTTACCCGTTGGCGAGTTTCTGCTTTGCTGTCATGGTCGAAACAAATATTTACTTGTCTGCCCAATGAGGCAAAGTGTTTAATTTCAGGGATGAGGTAAGGCTTACCAATGGCGTTATCATCTTCATCTTTAGGGGTGCGGTAGCCACCATTGACTCCAGGGAGGGCGATCGCCACATACCCAGCAGAAAGTAATGCTGCTGCTTTCTTTACGCCTTCTACAATGATTACTGGGACGTTGTGCAGCCAAACCCAGTGCCAGAAGCCACCAGGGTTTTGTCTGTCTTCTTCGGTGATGGGGATGCCGCAGCGGTTTGAAATTTTTGCCCAAATTTTCTCGGTGACGTACGGGAAGAAGGCCCTGGTTGCTTCTTTGTAGGGATGCTCGTATTTGATTATCTTATGAATTTTCTGCTTGTTGCGCCGGGGCTTATCGGGCTTGAAGCATCCCCACGGCATTGGTTGGTAGTTATTCAAGGGGTCAATGCCGTTACACCACCAACCCCCATGTTCTATGTGGCGATAGTTCCTTAAATCTCCATCCCGTAAGCGTCCATCGTTGCGGCGGGAGATTTTGGGGCTGTAGAGCAGATATTCGTAGGGGGTTGTTCCCCAGAGTGATCGCAGGTTGGCGGTGATCAGTTCTGGGTCAATGGCACTTGAGAGCCATTCGTCCCAATGGGGTTGAGCAATTTCTGGTGTGGAGTATGTTAGTTGATTGTTAGTTAGCACGGTAAAATCCCCAGATACTTGGTTGAGTATCAGAGGGGGTTATTCGTGCTGCACTTACATATCTACGAAATCTGCTGCTTTGCTTGATGCTGGCTATTCTGGGAGAGGAACAAATAATTTCAGGACTTACACAGGTGGTTTAAAAATCTCTTGGTGCAGGTGCAGGTGGTAGAGAAAACGCCAAAACTATTACTGCACGGCGCATCCCACACATCACACTCTGTCTCAACCAGTAATTCTTTTGCGTAAATCTTAAATCGGATCATTTGTTTTCTAAAAATATTCCTCTAGAAACGGATTCCATTGCAGCGGCGACTCGTATAATATGAATGAGAAGCACCTGCCCCTGCTGGTGCAGCACAAAATAATCTCAAGAAAGCCAATTGGTGGGAAAGTCGCCAAACTAAACGCCACTTCTTTGGTTTCTTTGAAATTAACCCCACTCTGATCGAGCAAAGTCAGATGTGCCATTTTTATAAAGGGACAAAGCGTGTACTATAGGTGTGCGTTTTGTCCTTTTGGCATTTTTGGCGATATTATCTCTTCACATAAGTTACTCGCTTCATTTAAGTAGTAGCCTGATCTTACAGAAGTTTGGGACTCATGCAATCTAACATTTGTTTGATTTTTCACTTTAAATTTCGCTACATCTGTTGATTAGGGTACAGGGTAATCAAGCGTGCTGGTGACTGCCTCGTGCCTGCTGACCAGTTCCTCAAATCTGTTACGGCGTCAAATTCCTGATCAGGCGTGTCTGGTTGGTTTTCTTCCGTCATAATGAGTCACGCTCTGTGTTGGCTCTTTCGAGTAGCGCTTTCTTGACTATCGCACTTATTAACTGGGGTACTGTACGAAATTCAGATTTAGCCCATTTTTCTAGTGTGCTGTACTCATCCGGGTCAAAGCTGATAGTTGTTCTTGGTCGTTTAGTAGCCATGAATAGCATCACTTATCTATCTAACCGCCATTATCATCCATCAGCACCAATACGTTTAAAATACATCACTAATAAACTTTGTTGACAAGTGATGTACTTGTTGATTACCATAACTCTATAACCACGAATTAGGCAAGAATTGTTCACCAATTACTACCCAATACAGCCATGTAACGCAGTTGCAGACTGACTTTTGAGGGGATTTAGCGCAAATGTGACCAATACTGCCACCAATATTTACCCAATTACTGACCAATGATTAACCAATATGAGGCCGCGACGTAACCAAACTTCGTGTAATAGCGATATTTTTCTTGACTATCCAGCAACAAAAACTGAACTTGCAGACATCTTGGGAGTCCATCGGAACACGGTTGTTAATTGGTGTGACCTGGCATTTTGGCGTATTGGCCACTTTCGCAATGCCTATCCTAAAAAATCCGATGGCACGACAGACAGAGAATCACCTCTCAGCCCTTACCAAAGCTGGGTTATCTGCAAACTAGGTAGAGCAATGTTGCATACCCGCAACAAGGAACGACTGAAAGAAGCAATCAAGGCAAAGCAAAACGAATTTAGCCGCTATGCCTACGAAAACCAACGTAAAAACGTATTCAAGCTAGGAGCATAACCCCAATGGCAAGAACCACGAAACAACCTGAACAACCTGAAACCATTACCATTGCTGAACTGTGCCAAAAGTTTGAAATTTCAGAGGAGGTACTGAGACTAGCGATCGCAGACCTATACCCAGACTTCGACACCCTTAAAGCAGTCCCAAAAGCTGATTTAGACCAAATCACTGCCAAAATTCCAACGCTGCTACCCCCCTCAAATTCACGAGAAAATCCCCAACCAGAACCAGAACACCAGCCGCAGGCCGCACCACTAGCAACTCAAGCACAACAGCAGCAGATTACCACTGCACCCCAACAACTACAGCAACCGACAATCACAGACTTGATTACCCGCCAAGTTGGGGAGGAAGTGCAGTTAGTTGATGCCATCGCCGATATCCGCAACCAGCTTGTGGTTAACGTTGTCACCGCACGTAATACAGAATTAGTAGAAACTCTCAACCAGAATTGGCAAGCCCAAAAAGCTGGGTATCTAGGCACTCTCAACGGATTAGTAGAACTAGCACGGGAAACAACACCCTTCACCCCAGACGAAATCAACCTACAGGCAGAAATTGACGCTGCCATGTCAGCACTGGGAAAAAAATTAGCATCCTAGAGGCACAAAAGCATCAATTAGCAAGGGCTAAAGCCTCTAGGAAGTCAACCAAACTAAACCCGCTACTACTGCCTTTTGACTTTCTGAACCACTGCTTAGAAACAATTGCCAAATTACTTGGAGGATAGACCGATGGGAATTTTAAAAGCATTTGATGGACTAAACAATTTAATGGCTAAAGCTGTGAATACTCTACTAGGTGGACAATACGCTAATTATTCTTACTAGCCGAAAACTCAGATAAAACTAGGAGAAAAATGAATTCACTTTCAGAACTCATTGCTCAAGCCCAACAAGTGATAGCCCAAATCACCCAACATCCCGACTACAAAGCACTGGAAGCTAAAGGATATCAACCTGACCTAAATATCTATGATGCCAGCACAGCACTTACTTATCTTGATTGGGAGGTGAATAGTGAAACTTAATTCTGTCTATGACAGCACATTGTTGAGCAAATCAAATGTTTATCAAATTCAGGGGATACTCTACCGATTCCTCTACAAAGACGGGTCAATCCAGCATCCTCAATATTTGTTCCGTCCTCTGCCAGGACAAAAGAAAAAAGCCGATTTACAACTCAACCACAGCAAACTAATTACCCGCTGTCAAGAAGTAGAAGGCATGACCACAAATGCATCTGTCGTAGATGACAAGTCAATTCAAATGTCACTTTTTTGAAAGGCAACCTCCCCTCCGACCAAGAAGTAAGAGATTGCCTGACTATCTACCGAAAATACAGCAGATACTAGGATTCTATAACATGACAGACTCGGTTTTTGACCCCATCAATTTTGGTGATATTGATTTTGACGATATTGAATCGGGCATTGAAAGTATCAATGACGTGCCCCTGGATGAATGGGTAGGTCAACACCAAGAACAGCTAGATGTTTATTTCGACACCCTAACAAATGCGGGTGTACCTGAAGATTTAGCATCAGAGTCAGCCAAAATCTTAATTAACGATAATCCAAATCTTCCTTCTTTAGGGAGAAGTGAGCAAGACCAAGCAACCATCTCTTCATCTTGGCAGTTTTTGCAAAATGAAGTTGATAGCGTTGGGTTTCCAGAAGGACAAATATTGCCACATTGTAATGGTGATGCTGACCTATGCGGAGAATTATCAGCAATTTACCACCAGGGAGGAGAATTCCCCACAACGGGTAATGAGGCACTAGATAGAGTGTGTGGTTATCTGGGTGAAACTTCAGGCTATGGACTCTTTGCAGAATATTTGGGGGAAGAGTAAACAATGGCACGTAATTATGGTTCTGCCACACTGAAAAACCATATCCCTGGTGTGGCCCCCGGTACGCTCAACGCAATGGGGCAATTGTTCGGTGTCAGTGCTGAAGATTTTGCCGCAGCTGTCAACGGCGACCAAGAGACAATCAAGCGGGTTGCTGATATGGCAAGGCTTTCGGATATAGCCAAAGCCTACCTACCCAAGGCGTTGGAGGCATATCGCAAGGTAATCGAGACTACTGGCGATATTAATGAAGCATACAGTGAGCTGGTGAAACTAACCCAGAAGCATGGGGCGCAAACCCTGAAAGCGATTAACTCTTCACAGTTGGCAGAACAGCGACTGTACAATGAAACCGTGGAAATGAAGGCGGAACTAGTCAATGCTACGACCGCAGAAGCTACCCGACACGCGCAGCGCTCCTCCTTAATTGTGATAGCAGGGGCGACTGCTGATTTGATGGCTCTAGCAAAACATGAGGCTGATTTAGCTAGAGCCGCCGCCCGTGTGCCGGATGCCCAAGATGCAGCTGATTTGGCTTATGAAACTGCTGTTACTTCTGCATTGTGGGCAAAGGGCAGTGAGGCGAAAACTGACCGTATCCCCAAACCTAACTTTATCCGCACTGCTGGACTTTCCAAGGTGGGCGATTGGTTTAAGAATTTTATGGGGCTTTAATCAGTAGCCAGTTCAAAAGCCAGAGGATTGCACTACCTCTGGCTTTCCTATGGGCCTTATAGGAGGTAGCGTATGCAAGATTTAGATCAACTTTTATCGCAATGGAAGCCCCAACAGGCCCAACCCTTGCTCTGGGGGGAAGCCCAAAAAGTCACGCCAGAAGATGACGACGGCGATCGCCTTGAGCAATCCATTAGAGAAGTTTTTAGCAGTAAGCAACTGTTAAATAAGGCACTGGCTACATTTTTAGGCGTTTTCACAGCTAACTGTGGGGTAAGTTTGATGTCCAGTTTGGGAATATCGGCGATCGCATCAGGCACACTTGGCAGCATTGTACTTGGGCTATTCCTAGCCAATACCCTCAGCAAACTCAGCTACGACGGCAGAATCCACATTGACCAAGATTTTATCCTTGCAGCTGCTCAAACCGTCAGTGTGGGTGCAGCTCTGTTTCTGGCATTCGACGAGTACCGAACTGTTTCAAACGCAAGCATTACAGGCAAACAACGATTCTACCAAGAAGTTAAGGAATACGAGGTTAAGCCCACACCATCGAGTAATGCACCGTGGCTAGTTGTGGGTGTTGTGGCTTTTGCAGTGCTGGCAGTTGCAGCAGTTTTGAGGGGGAAACGATGAAACGTAAGTACTTATTCGAGTGAAACGATGAAACTGCCAGCACTTGGGGGAAGCGATGAAACGTAAACAGTTTGAGGAATATAAGCGCTCTGGCACTGCCAACAACATCACTGTAGGAGTATTGGCAGTGCTAGGGCTGATATGTGGTGCTAAATCCTTCACAGGTACACAGATTACCCTAGTAGAATATTGTTTCAAACCCAACAACTCACCTAAATTTTGCACAGATGGCAAGCGCTATGTGATGCCAGAATTGGAATTTAATGCTGAAAAATTCTCCCCCAGTAACCCAGAATTTCAGCGTGAGGGGAATTTCCTACCAGCTAAGGCAACTAGACTCAGGACAATTCCCCCAAGTAACCCCAACAAGCCGATTTGGGGACTAGCTGCAACTGTGCTAATGGGTGGAGCCTACGGACTGAGTAAAGCCCGTGAGCGTAGATTGGTGCAACTTCTGCCTCAGTACCGGGAAGAAGTGCGTACCAGTTGGCTAATTACCAAACTACGTGAGGCGTTGCGACTGCATAAAGAAGCCTATAGCGCCCAAGTGGATTATGAATTCCACCGCTGGCTGGAAGATAGGAGAGCTAGGGGCGCACAGTTAGCCGCGATGAGTCCTCAAGAATTAGCAGTTTATCAGCAACAGGTGAGGTTGATGGCAGAAGCTTCTGCACAAAGGCAACTACAACAGACGATGGGTAAACCTGCTGGGGCATTACCGGGGCAATCCATGCAAGATGTTGCCCGTGGTGATGACAAGATTACTGGCACTGACCAACAGGCGATCGCTACGCCCGCCTCCGGCATCGCTCCGCCCGTTGAAGACATCACTCCTTCTAATGAACCAAAAATATCACCTACGGTGGGCGGTACGCGCGAGCTTGACCACTCAAGCGAAAATATAGGCAAGGCTATTCTGGACTCTGTGATAACTTCCCGGTTGTCTACGCTGATTGTCGGGGGTACAGGTGCTGGTAAGTCAGTTACCCAAAGTTACATTTTGACTAACATTCTACGACGTTACTCTGATGCTGAGGTCTGGGTCATTGCTCAAAAGAATGATTCTTTCTGTGGTCTGGATAAGAAGGGGCGGGTAGTACTTTTTGACTCTTTAGACCCGGCTGCGGCTCTATCTGTAATTGACCATGTACACAGCATCTACGACAAACGCCGTCGTCTACCAGAACACTCACGCTGGGATTTATCTCCAGTCCGGTTGATTTTGGCTGATTGGCTCTCGATTAATCAAGCTTTGGATGAGGCTAAAAATGAGGAGCCTGTCAAAAGTTCTAAGTACTTAACAAAGCTCTCAGACATTATTTACAATGGGCGGGAGTTAAATGTTTCTTTAAGAGTTGATTTGCAGAGTTTTAATTTAGCTGCTATTGGTTTAAAAGCTGACCGCAACAGCCGTAAGAATTTTAACTTGATTGGCTTGGGTAATTATTCGGTTGATGAGTTTGGTGGGATTAATGAAAGCTACGGTGTGCTTGCCAATATGGTAGGTAATAAGGATATGGTTCCTGATGAAGAGGAGCGGGCAGCTCTGCTGGTAGTATTTAAAAGCTTGAAGCCGATATCTAGAGCTAATCAGCGTCCTATTATTTTTACTACTCTTGAACCTGCTAGGGTGGCGTTGCTGCCTGACTTAACAGCTTATAAACCAGGTCAGCAGCAACTTACTAAACTTGATACTGTGTCGCCTGATTATCTTGAAACTTTGCTGCAACTTGAATTTGAGATTGAGCCAAAGACAGGTGATGGTGCAACGCCTCCAGGAGGTATAGAGAGGGAGCGGACTGGAGAAAGCGATGCCGGAGGCGGGCGTAGCGATCGCCCGAATGAACATCCCGAATTGGAACCGTCTGAACTGCCATCTGAACTGCTGAACCAACCGACTGATGAGGACGCAAGCCTAAACACAACTCAGTTCTACACGCCGCTGAAATTGAACAGAGAGCAGGTTTTGGAACTGATTAACCGTCTGAAACCTGAACTGAACCAAACGGAGATCATCGAGCGCTTATGGCAGTGCAAGAAGGGCGGTTCAGCCGCTTGGAAACAAGCTTATGCCCAGTTCAAGGAATTAATGGGGGAGTAGCAGGGAGCAACGCTCCAAAGTGAGATCGGGCTTTAATTCTCAATTCCACCGCTAGATTCTCAACAAAACCGGGTATTTTCGTTGCGAGCGCATCCCGAAATAGGCTATTTACGTACCCGATTTCAGCACCTCACTTTTTCGCGTTGCTCCCGAGTAGCAGTAGTTAAAGGAATATTCAAGACAAAACCCTCTGAGAAATACTGAGGGATTTTCTGTTTGGTGAGGTTGGCTGAAATCCGTCACTGACTCCAAGGGGAGGGGATTAGCGCTGATAACTCACGCCTTTAGATAAGTAAATATTATACAAAGTATCATTTTTACTCAAGCTAATTTGTTGCTTAAGTTTTGTAAAGCAGTGTAAAGTATTGTTACAAGCAAGAAACAAACTTGCCTGATTCATAAAAAACATAACCGCAATCATAAAACCATGACCACAACCTTACAACAGCGCTCCAGCGCCAACGTATGGGATCGCTTCTGCGAATTCATTACCAGCACCAACAACCGCCTCTACATCGGCTGGTTCGGTGTATTAATGATTCCCACCCTCCTAGCTGCAACCACCTGCTTCATCATCGCTTTCATCGCCGCTCCCCCCGTTGACATCGACGGTATCCGTGAGCCAGTTGCAGGTTCCTTAATGTACGGAAACAACATCATCTCCGGTGCAGTTGTTCCTTCTTCTAACGCTATTGGTTTGCACTTCTACCCCATTTGGGAAGCTGCTTCCTTAGATGAGTGGTTGTACAACGGTGGCCCTTACCAATTGGTAGTATTCCACTTCTTAACTGGCGTATTCTGCTACCTGGGTCGTGAGTGGGAACTTTCCTACCGCTTGGGAATGCGTCCTTGGATTTGCCTAGCTTTCTCTGCTCCTGTTGCAGCCGCTACCGCAGTCTTCTTAATCTACCCCATCGGTCAAGGTTCATTCTCTGATGGTATGCCTTTGGGTATCTCTGGAACCTTCAACTTCATGATTGTGTTCCAAGCTGAACATAACATCTTGATGCACCCCTTCCATATGCTTGGTGTAGCTGGTGTGTTTGGTGGAAGCTTATTCTCTGCAATGCACGGTTCTCTAGTTACTTCTTCCTTGGTTCGGGAAACCACCGAAACCGAATCCTTGAACTACGGTTACAAGTTCGGACAAGAAGAAGAAACCTACAACATTGTTGCTGCTCACGGCTACTTCGGTCGCTTAATCTTCCAATACGCTTCATTCAACAACAGCCGTCAACTGCACTTCTTGCTAGCTGCATGGCCTGTAATCGGGATTTGGTTTACCGCTTTGGGTGTGAGCACAATGGCTTTCAACTTGAACGGTTTCAACTTCAACCAATCAATCATTGATTCTCAAGGTCGTGTCATCGGTACTTGGGCTGATGTCATCAACCGCGCTAACCTGGGTATGGAAGTAATGCACGAGCGTAACGCTCACAACTTCCCTCTAGATTTGGCTGCTGGTGATGTTGCTCCTGTGGCTTTAACTGCTCCTGCTATCAACGGTTAATTTTCCCGGACATCAGTAATAGTTTCTCTGCGAATAAAAGGCGCTCTTCCGATGGGGAGGGCGCTTTTGATTTGGGGGTCAAGTTGACCTTCTTTTGAATTCAAAATTAATCAATTCAAAATGAAGAAGAATTAAGATTTTGAATTGATTAATTTTGGGTACAAGCCCCCGCCATAATCTTTGATTTGGCGGTCAACAAGAAAGTGGCTCCTTCACGCTCCCACTAATTGTCTTTAATTTTGAATTGATAATTTTGAATTTTGAATTGAATTGAGGCTCTATAATACCGAGCGTCAATTATCTGTATAATCCCCAAGGATTGGGCGCTCTCTGTTCTCATAAGTTAGACTCATTATCCTTAACCGGGAAATATCGACGGGTATTAGGGGGTTTCTTCCAGCCAGTCAACTCAAACAGGTATTCATCCGGGTCAAGATTGAGCATCGTTGCCCATTGATTGATTGTGCTGCCGTTGATATCTATCCGCTCACACAGGTCAGTCTTAGTGAGTCCTTGTTTAATATCTCCATCAGAATATGAGAATTTGATTTGCCCTCTGGGGATGTCCTCTACCTTCTCTTTGAGAGATGATAACCCCGCATTGATAAGAGCTTGCCGTAGTTCATCAATTTCTGTCCTGAGCGAGTTAATCTCATCATTAAACTCGCTTTGTTGTTCAGCGACAGTTGCCTCAAGAGAGTCTATTTCGGTGGTTTTCACCTTAAGCTGTTTCACCTCTTGTTCGAGGTTCTCTGGCAGAACTTCAATCGGGATATTCCCCTCAAGGTAATGCTCAAGTATAATAGTGAGAGCCTGAGATGCTTTCTTGATTTTGTGTTTTTGCATCCACTTCTCCAAACTAGCGTAGAGGCTAAAGTCCAGGTATGCAGTGACTTTAGCGTGATTATCTAACCAGTCTTTAGTCGCCATGTACTCTGCTTTATCTAGTAGTGGTATGTGAAAGTTAGTTACATTTTAACAAAGGTAATTTAAAGTAAGTTACTTATAATTTAATGGTAGTTTGCTATTTGGATTTATTGAATTACTAAATTGAGTTAAGAAAACTAAAGTAAATGACTAAAAATATTCAGTGTCTGACTTTAGTTTTATAAACTATGGTTAGTATCTGACTTAGATTAAATAAGGCAAGCGGTGTGGCTCTATTAAAATTAAGTAAGTTACAGACAGCAGATGATTTGCCTTACTGTAAGGTAATGCTTTGAATAAGTAGCTTGCTTTAAGTTACTTATAATTTATGAGTAGATTAAAATACTAAACTCAGTAAGTTACTCTTGCCAAAACCCTGACTAGGGGCAGATAGCAACCCAGATATTAGATAAGACATTTTTTGAGTAAGACCAAGGTCAAAAACTGGGAGTAGAGTAGGCGGCGCAGCGGAGTGTCAGGGGCGGGCTTCCCGGATTTTGGCGGCTCCACGAGTTAATTTGTTGCCCGTCCCTGACACCGCCTACTCTAAGCGCAGCGGCTCCCAGTTTGTCGGGGCCACACGAATTGATTTGTTGAACGTCTTCTTAGTAGTGCGCCCGTGAGTAGCATTATTTGATATATAGGAATTGTCATTTTCACGATAAAATTAATAGTTAATAAGCAGCCTATTTTCGGATAATTTAGTGAAACGCGACTCCATTTATTACCAAATTTTTAAGCGCTTTCCTGCATTAATTTTTGAACTTGTTGATTACCGTCCTGAACAGGCGCTGAATTATCGATTTGAGTCGGTTGAGGTGAAAGAAACGGCCTTTCGTATTGATGGGGTCTTTTTACCTCCAGAAGGTGTAACACCCAGGATTATCTTTTTTGCAGAAGTTCAATTTCAAAAAGAGGAAGCTCTTTATCATCGCTTCTTTACTGAGTCGCTCATGTATTTGAACCGGAATCAGTCTCAATACGATGACTGGTACTGTGTGGTAATTTTTCCCTCACGTAGTTTGGAACCAAGCGATACAAGAACTCATCGAATATTTTTAAACAGCGACCAAGTGCAGCGAATTTATCTGGATGAGTTAGGTATTCCCAATACTCTGCCAATAGGCATCAATTTAATACAGTTGACAATTGCCTCAGAGAAAGAGATGGCTCTTCAAGCTCGTCTATTGATTGAGCGGGTACAATTAGAGTCAACGGACGCACTGCCGAGAAACGAAATAATAGATATTATTACAACAATTGCTGTTTACAAGTTTTCGTCTTTGAGTAGAGAGGAAGTAGAAGCTATGCTGGGACTGACTTTAGAGCAAACAAGGGTTTATCAGGAAGCGAAAGCTGAGGGTCGAGAAGAAGGTCGAGAAGAACGGGAAGCTGAAATGTTGAAAGTTACCGTCCCCCTGTTACTAAAAACGGGGATGAGTGTAGAACAGATTGCTCAACAACTCAATGTTGATGTAGAAGCTGTCCGGCTTGCTGCACAGGAGAACACGGAGAAGTAAGCGCACGAGAGCCGGTTGGTTTCGGTGTAGACATAGTGTAGACGTTGGTGCAGACTGCCGTTTCTGGTTGACCGAGTGTGAAAATCTGGGACTGGGGCTGTTAGACAGTAGAGTTGATATCACTTTTTGGTCATTGATATCAATTGCTCCTAAATTTGGTATTGCATCCGGTTTTCATTGTGCATCCAGCACACTAATCAAGCGACTTAAGCAAAACTTATGAATCCACTAGAGAATCAGGATTGTGGGCGGTGCGATTGATAAGTCTGGAGTGTGTGGAGTCAGTGACGAAACAATCAGCTTTTGGGCGGCAACAAGATGTATTAATAGTATTTAACTTTTGTACAAAAGTTAAATTAAACAATAGTACAATTCTACATTTGTAGAATGTTATATTTATAGCAATGTATTTTAGTAATTTTATATAATTGCTTTATGCCAAATTCGCCAACAGTCGTCTCCTTGGGCTTGGCTGGGGGTCAGGGGAAGTCTACAGTAGCCCTGATGCTGGGGAGGTATTTGGGGCGCTTAGGAATTCCCGTTTTGTTTGTAGATTGCGACCCCCAATCTAGCTTGACCAGTTTCTTAGGGGTGCAAGTGCAGCCTCATACCCCAACATTACTGGAAGTTCTGACACAGCCAGAAGAGAAAACAAAAATCACCGATGCCATTGCGTCCGTACCTGACGTTAAACTGAGCGACCGTATTGTTAACAATACCAACCTGTTCTTAATTCCTTCAGATGATGGGTTGGAGAGCGCCAACTATAAATTGGCTTCCAGCGGCTTAAGTCTGTTTATTCTGCGAAATCGCCTCCAACCAATTGTGAATAATTTCGGCGTGGCAATTGTAGACCCACCCCCAGAACGTTCACATTTAGCACAGACTTCCTTGGGTGCTGGGGATAGATGGGTGATTCCAGCAGAGTCAAATGTCAAGGGAGTTCAATCGCTGTTGCGGACTTTGGAATTAATCAAAGAATTTAAAGCAGCCTTACCCTATGGTGAATTACTGGGTGTAGTGCCTTTTCGCGCACGCTGGACTGGGTTGCATCCAACAAATGCTACTAAAACCAGTATTGATACGATGCGGCAGTTGGTGGGTTCGGAGTTGATGTTGCCGCATATTTTGGAATCGGATGTATTCAAAAATGCCATCAATCAACGGGTTGCGCCAACAGACTTGCTCCAGCCAAATCTGGAATATGCGATTCATGTCTTAGCTCAACGACTCAAGCCAGCTTTGCCAGAAGAATATGCCAAATTAATTCCCTCAGAACCAGTGTAATAAATTTTAATAGAAGGTGAAAACATGAATATCCTAGACGAAATCAGAAATAGAGCTACTCAACCAACAGTTGCACCACGACAAGATGTGCTATCTCCACAACAGCAGGATTCACCTACCCCCGATGTTGATGTGACATCGACTGCTGATAGCTCCGTTTCTGAACTTAAGAGATTAGAAGAGCAACTAGCTCACTTGCCTGAAATTGCGCCTAGAGTACCTGTACGTTTGGAAGTAAAAATAAAGCTTGAACTTGATGAACTATGCAACAAAGAAAAAATAACAGTTGAAACGCTCTTGGAGGCTTTTTATGTAACCTGCCAAGATAAAGATACAGTCATGAAACAAGTATTAAAAGAAGCCAAAAAACGGCTCAAGAGTCGCAAAGAAGCTGGTAATATTCGCTCTAGCATTACTCGTTTAGCTAATTTGGCTAAAAAGCTCAAGTAGCAATCAGGCCAATAGCAGACACTCACCCTTGGGCTTTCTTCCTTGAAATTTTCACTCACCCAAGTTTAACGATGTCTTGACACAATATCTAGGTGTAGAGCGCCTTCTGGCGCCAAAGGGTGTAGAGAAATGTTATTCCCGCAATCTATATGCCCTGAAAGGCTTGTAGTTGCAGCACATTTAGAGGAGGATTGATCCTAAAGCTTCTTTTCACTGCCCGTGAACATCCACGCGATCGCTAAAAATAACTTCAACCCTGAGTCACTCGCACTAACAGAGCCGCTGCCCATCACCTTGCACCCAGCTGAAGTTTATATCAACAGTCTTGGGGAGGGTTCAAGGCGGACGATGCGGGAGGCGTTGAATGCGATCGCTTCTCTTTTGACCAATAATACTTGTGATGCTAGTACTTTAGACTGGTCTAAGTTGCGTTACCAGCACACTGCTGCGGTACGGTCGGTGCTGATGGAAAAATACAGTCCGGCAATGGCTAATAAAATGTTGTGTGCGTTGCGGCGGACGCTTAAGGAAGCATGGCGCTTGGGGTTAATGTCCACGGATGAGTATGGACGAGCGGTTGATATTGAATCTGTGCGGGGCAAAAGTTTGTTGAAAGGGCGAGAAATTGATGCTGAAGAAATCTCTGCACTTTGGGATGATTGTATTCAAGATGACTCTACATTGGGTCGGAGGGATGCGGCACTGCTGGCAGTTTTGACGGTAGGGTTGCGTCGCAGTGAGGTGACTTACCTTGATTTGAGCGATTTTAAGCCGCGCAGTCGCTCACTAACAATACGTGAAGCGAAGGGGCGGAAGGAACGAATTGTCTACTTACCTGAAGGTGGTGTGCAAGCTCTCCTTGATTGGCTACTGCTCCGGGGTCAAGCACCAGGTCCGCTTTTTTATCCCTTAAATAAGGCAAAGAAAATCATACTGAGACGGATGAGTGAGCAGGGGGTGTTGCGAGCATTGCAGCGGCGGGGAGAAAAAGCTGAGGTGGATGCGTTTACACCTCATGATTTTAGAAGAACTTTTATCGGTAATCTATTGGATGCGGGGGCAGATATCGTTACCATAGCCAAACTTGCAGGTCATGCGTCGCCGAGTACTACAAGTAAGTATGATAGGCGTGGGGAAGCGGCCAAGAAACGGGCGATTGATTTGTTGAATGTACCTTACAGTAGGCGGGATAAGCGTAATTAACCCTCTCCTGAGAAACCGTATTTGCTTCGGGCTGGGGAATAAGCTCAAAACCTAGAGCTAGAGCCTTTTTCTGGAGGTTATTGATGACTCGTTCCTGGTAACGTTGTTCATAATAATCCATGCTAGGTGTAGCAACCTGCAATACTAATCGCTCAAACCTGCAATCATCACACTTTCAAACCAGGATTAAATGCAACTATAATTGTGCTTCAGCCCATTGGTTGTGTGGGTGTGTTGAAGGATTGGTCGGGCTGTGGCGTTGCATGATGGCTGTGATACGCTGACTTTGGAGCGGTTGCATGAACATACTCTTTCTCTTGCTCAGTGTGAACCGATGGCGATAGAGGCGACTGAGGGGGTTATTTATATTTATGAATAAGGATATTTACTGAATAATATTTACTGGAACTCGCTGAGGGGGTTATTTATATTTATGAATAAGGATATTTACTGAATAATATTTACTGGAACTCGCTGAGGGGGTTATTTATATTTATGAATAAGGATATTTACTGAATAATATTTACTGGAACTATTTATCGATTCTATAGAGTTTATTTATCTATCTTTAGTTAATAGGACTTACGCACTGTACAAATAGACCGTTATGTGTGATAAATTTGGTTGTTTACGACTGTTAACATCTACCCTTAGATAGATTGTGACGGCTCACCAATCGTTTTAAAATTCAATTATTTTCTAAAATGTCGGAAAATATCGATTACACACTTCATTTTTTCTGTCAATGTATAAGTTCTAACTATAAAATATTTAAAATTACAATATGTCTCAATAAACGATGTTTTTGTCAACTCATATTACATTTACGCTCTAGTTTATTGGAACTTTACCGTCGTTTATTCTTGACAGGATGTGTTCTTTCAAGATATGCTTTACATGATGTCTTAAATACATCTGTATTTAAATATTAGTTAGTAAATTATTCTCCTCCCCCCTAGCTCGACAGAAGGGGGTTAAGATAGCTATTCAACTTAACTCCCTGCTCAAAGAAATCTTGCATTGTATTGAAAACTTCTTCTCACCTGACTTTATAATTTCCTTAAAAGAATGAGTTCCTCTCTTGATGCGACGACTCAAAACTTATCCAAGACGAGAGTTAAAATTTGTTATGTCGAAGAAGAACAAAACAGAGACTTAGGAACACGGGTTTAAACGTGAGGGAATACGGTTACAAAAAGTACGGAGTTATAAGACTCTTAGCCTTATTTACTCATAAGTAATTTAGGATTGATTATAGTAATAACCTATAATCCGACTTTTTGTAAGTAGCTATCCATCTGAACTGAATTGAAGGGTAAACTGAATAACTACGCAATATGATAGTGAGGATAAATGGATGACTAATTCAATCGAAGCTGTTGATGATTCAATTACAGCTACTAATGGAAACTGGAGATTCGATCGGCAGGTAACTCAGGTTTTTGACAGTCATGTCATTAAGAGTGTACCTTTATATGAAGAAATTCAGAGAATGGTAGTTGAAATCAGCGAGTATTTTATCAGGGATAATAGTACTGTATACGACATAGGTTCTTCTACGGGCACAACTCTATTGTCTATGTGTCAACAACATAGTTCAAAGAAGAACATTAATTTATTTGGTATAGAGGAAAGCCCATCAATGATAGAAAGTGCCCGAAGTAAATGTAGCTACCCGAATGTTAATTTCATTCTTCAAGATGTAACAGACCACAATATATGTTTTGAAAATGCTAGTTTCGTAACTAGTATTCTAACAATGCAGTTCATACCCTTCAATCACAGGTTAAATGTACTCCGGAGGATTTATGGTGGTTTAGTAGAGGGCGGGGCCTTAATTATGGTTGAAAAAACTAGATGTGAAAATTCATTCTTTGAAAGTCCCTGGCTAGAGCTTTATTGGGACTTTAAAGAGAGGCAAGGTTTAACTGATTCTATGATAAGGCAGAAGTCTAAGAGTTTGAGAGGGATATTGAATCCGTTAACTCTACAACAGAACCTTGAATTGCTTAGTGAATCAGGATTTTCCGATATAGAAATATTTTTCAAGTGGTATAATTTCTCTGGTTTAATAGCAGTTAAAGGTAGGTTGATTTAATGATTGATACTGATGGCAAAAATCTTGATTTTTACACAATTCATGGAGCTAGCTTCCAACTGTTAGATCCAGATAGAAGTGTAGCTAAAGAAACTACCCAAGGACTAGACTATGAACCTGCGGTTACTCAACATTTGAAACAAATCCTAGAAAAAGAGAATCTCTGTTTTTTAGATGTAGGAGCGCATTATGGCTATTACACAGTTTATGTGAGTAAAATCAGTGCTAACAGCCGGGTTTATTCCTTTGAGCCTGGGGCGAAACACCTTGAAGTTTTGAGGCACAATCTCCGAATTAACGACGTTGAGGCTAGGGTTTATAACGTAGCTCTTTCTGATGAAACAAAGGAAGTTCTCTTTCATAATAGAACCATGAAAGTTGAAGGCGAACTAGAAACAGAAAGGATTAAAGCCACAACCTTTGATGAGTTGAATAGTCAGGAAAATATTAGACCCGAAATAGTGAAAATTGATGTGCATGGGGCTGAGGGGAAAGTGCTATATGGGATGAAAAAAGCGCTCAATGAGACTATCAAATATCTCTTTATCGAAATTCATGCTGCTCATTTGTTAGTGGATTATTCCCACCAACAAATACTGGACATCCTTTTGGAGTCAGGTTTCAAACTGTTTGAACTAGATAATTTCAGAGATACTACATCACCTATCTTCATTCCAATTGTCGATTCTGTCTACGAGAACTTCATTAACCCGAATAAGTGGACAGAGGATCACATTAAACGCGAAAGGATGGTTTTTGCTAGCAAAAATTTTTAAACCTCTGGTATCAATGATTTTGGTACGTGTCCATTTGCGTTTAAAACCTATTGTTGGGTGCAAGGTATTTGTATTGAGGATTTAGCTGCTGTGCAACTAAATCCTGTAAAATATTAGTCAGGTGATCCTCTTAATCTAGTAGTCGTGCTAGACAGAAAATTTATAAATATTAATTAATATAGAACGGCTATATTAAGGTTTTACGGAAGATTAACTGCCCTTAATTTAGAGATTAGGCAAGTACAAAAATAATTTCCATGACAATCAGCCCCATTAGAGTCGCAAAATAAATATGAAAAATCAGGCGAGTAATTTCATTCTGTATCTAGACACACGTTCTTTCCCTTTGGAAAGAGAGGAAGAGATAAAATCTGCTAGGAATGCAGGACTTAATATTGCCATAGCGGCATCTTCCTCAGAACCATACAAGAACTATAATATTGACCATTTTATTCAAGTAAATCTTGGACAATATGATATTGCAGAAGAAATCATAGTTAATGATGTGCGTTCTAACAATCTTCAAGTAAAAGGAGTAGTCGCCTGGGGAGACATATCAGTGGAACTAGCTTCTAGAGTAGGGACGGCTCTCAATTTAGCATCAACTAAGCCTGAAGCGGTTCTGAATGTACGCAATAAGGCAAATACAAGACGACTTCTAACTCAATTAGCCTCTGTTAACCCGAAATATGCAATTGTTCACGACTATAACAGCTTCAGCAATAATTTAGAAACAGTTGGTATTCCCTGTCTACTAAAACCCTCTGGGGCATCTTTCGGGAGAGGAATATTTAAAGTTGATACTTATGAGCTAGCGGAACAACGTTTTCAGCAGTTTGTTGAGTATTGTACTCCAAGTAGAGATGAAATTTACTCTTATTTCTCAGAGGAATTTCTCTTAGAAGAATATTTGAATGGAACTGAGCATTCTGTAGCAGGTATGGTAGCAGATAGCCAAGTATACATATTGGCGATTACTGATAAAAAAATTAATCGGGAAATTCCATTCCAGTACGAGAACATAGTTCCAAGTAAACTTGTACCAGAAATACAAAACCGAATTGTGGAAATAGCCCGTTTAGCAGTACAACTAATGGGTATAAACTGGTGCGGTTTTCATATTGACATAATGGTAACTGATGATGGTCCCAAGATATTAGAAATTGGGGGACGTTTAGGAGGAGAGTGTATTAACTCACACCTAATTCCATTATCTTCATCCTTTCAACTGCTTCCCTATGACTTGCTTCTACAAGTTGTTCAAGGAAACAACCCCTTTACAAAGGTAAATTTTATTAATGATGCGACTAAACAGTCAGGGATGAGGGCATTTTTACCTCCCCGACCTGGCCGGATAGTCCGCATAGAAGGTTTTGAAAGGGTAAGGAATCATCCCAATACCAGGGCGTTAATACAACTCAAAGAAATCAGTGATGAAGTGTTCCTGCCCATCGATAAAACCAATGAATATGCAGTCGGCTATGTCATAGCACAGTGCGAAGCCGGGGAAAAGATTGAAGATATCTTGGATGAACTGAGTTCTTTGGTACAGATTGAGACTGAGTAATTATTGACTAGAAGAGGAAAAATATGCTTTCTTTAAAAAAAGTCCACAATGGATCTGATGGTTATAATAGTGTATTTCAAAGTTGGCACGAACAGGCATCCATAAGAGTCAAGTCTCGTAGAGTCATATCAGAAGATGAACTCGAAGGAAAGGTATTTTTTCCACCGGAGTCGTTCCCTGTAATTTCACACCCTCTTATTAAGGAACGGGGTGAACATATCATCAAAAAACTGCTTATTTATCGTCTATACAGTTACTTAGATTTTACAGAAAATCTAGAACTTCAAATAGTAAATCCCATAGCCTATAAGATAGCTCATAATCAACTGAATATCGATATGTCTAGGGAAAAGAGGCTGGATGCCTATAAAATTTACGTTGATGAAGCATATCATGCATTATTTTCTGTAGATATTAAGACCCAGGTAGAAAAAGTAACTGGAATAGCTTCTCTTGATCTAGGAACCCCAAACTTCTTACAGCGTCTTAGCCATATTCAAGAGTCCGTTGATAGTAATTTACAAGAAATAATTAAGGTATTCTGGACAATTGTATCAGAAACACTAATTACAGGTATCCTCGCAGAGATGCCAAAAAACAAAGATGTAGTAACTCCAGTCCGTGAGATGATCAAGGATCATGCTCAAGATGAAAGCCATCATCATGTATACTTTGCCAGTTTATTAGAAACACTCTGGTTTCAACTTCAACCCAAATATCGGTCTGTAATTGGTCCCCTGTTACCAGAGATGATTTTTGCCTTTTTAGAACCAGATATTACCGTGATTAAATATTGTTTAGGGGCAGTGGGTTTAGAAAGTCAGGAAATAGACATGGTGGTAAAAGAATCCTATTCTAGAAGAGATGTAATACTTGGTGTGAAAAAGGCAGCAAACGTGACGTTGAAACACTTTGATATAAATGGCATTTTTGAAGATCCATATACTGCTGAAGCATTTGAAAAAAGTGGTTTATTTAGTTAAAGTAGTAGTGTGTCAAGATCGAAAAGAAGAATAGAGTCCTTCGACTGTCTGAATAGGGAGCAGCTTGACTTAATTCAAAAAAGCTATGTTATGTAAATTCTTGATGCTTATTTTTAGCTTCCTAATAGTTACTTACAAATTTAATTGCCAAAGTCTTTGCTATATAATTGTCTTCCCATATACTTTGGAACTGTTAACAGCTTGTATATGTTCACCCTTTAGACAGAGTATTTATATGTATAGAAGTATAGGTTAACTGATGAACATCACCCACCCGGAAAAATATAGCTTCTTGAGGAGCTTCTATCAACTTACCTTAGTCAATATTCTCTCTAGTATTATTGTGCCACTAGCTGGTTTTATAGGTATTGTTTTTTTGGGTCATCTGACAGAAATCCATCATCTAGCGGGGGCTTCTCTAGCTATCATTCTATTTGACTGCATCTACTTTTGTTTGAACTTTTTACGGTGGGTAACCACAGGAATGACTGCAATAGCTGTTGGACAAAATGACGAGGAGGCAATACTACTGGTGGGAGTGCGAAATGCCTTGATCGCCCTGGTGATTGGTATTCTCATTCTTATTTTGCATTATCCTTTAGGATATCTTGCGTTTGATCTATTTAATGTTACTGTTGAGGTTAAAAATTCTGGTCTTGCCTATTTTAACGCCCGCATTTGGGGCGCACCTGCCGTTTTGCTCAACTATGTACTGGTTGGTTGGCTTCTTGGACAACGACAAAGTGGGAAGGCATTGATCATGACTATTGTTTTTAATATTGCTAATATCGTGCAGGACTACTTTTATGTCATACGCTGGGATTGGGCAAGTACAGGGGCTGGACTATCCTCATCTGTTAGTCAGTATTTGATGCTATTGATAGGGATAATTTTAGTGAGCCGAGAGGTTTCCTTTAAAAGGCTGCGAACATTAGGGGTACAACTTAGGGACTTACCAGCTTTTCAATCTACTCTTAGCATGAATGGGAACCTGTTTGTCAGGTCTTTGGCTATTGCATTTACTTATGCCATTTTCTCCAGTGTGAGTACTACAATGGGGACGACGAACATAGCTGTAAATTCCCTACTCTTGCAGGTAGTATTGTTAACCGTAGACATTTTTCATGGCATAGGACTTACCACAACAACCTTAAGCGGAATCTTTGAAGGAGGGGAAGCAAACTCTAAGTCTTTTCCTCTATTACAGATTGCAGTAGGAACTAGTCTCTTAATAGGACTTACTTGCGCGGGTGTGTCTGTTCTTTTCCCTCAAACTATATTTGGACTGTTAACCAACCACACCGAGATCATAGGACAAATTAAAATCTATGTTCCTTGGTTACTAATCGTTTTAGGATGTGGTTCAATTGCCTTGATACTGGAGGGATACCTTACAGGAACAACAAAAGGGTATATACTACGGAATGCCTTATTAATCAGTACATTATTGGGATTTGTGCCCTCGGCTATTTTAGCATGGCACTATCAGAGTAACCATATTTTATGGTTGGCTATGTCTATGTTCATGACACTCAGAATAGTGATTCCTGGGATATATATATTTATGCAAGATGCAATAGCAGTGAAGCATCTGTAAAAAATAATATTGTTTGATTGGTAATGATATTATACAACTTTAGTTAATTTTGTTCTCTTAAATGTCGTAAAATTTTGACTATAGACTTTATTGTTTCTGTCAATGCGTAAGTCCTAGAACCTATAGACATGGTTAAAAAGTTAGTTGTTAGGACGGAGAGAAGAAATGGG
Source organism: Cylindrospermum stagnale PCC 7417 (assembly GCF_000317535.1). Lineage (NCBI taxonomy): Bacteria > Bacillati > Cyanobacteriota > Cyanophyceae > Nostocales > Nostocaceae > Cylindrospermum > Cylindrospermum stagnale. The sequence goes on along the minus strand of NC_020050.1, from coordinate 111,466 downwards.
ATATTAGATATTCCTTGCATGGTAGATGTATTCAAACAAAGTGGTCTAATAGTGAATTAAGACTAATGGCTCGTTCTTGATTGACAATCGTATATAGATAGGCTTTTGCTGTTTTGCTGTCGATTAGTACTATTCAAATTTATAGGTGAGTGATGGAAGTAACCAAGACAAAATCTACTGCTGAAATTAAGAGACAAATACAAGATTCTAATTTCACAACAACTTCTCTATCACCTAATCAGAGAGAGACGAAAGAGGTAGATGCTAGCGTTGACACTATTTTAGAATCTAGTTTCGGATCTATCTTAAGTTCTGACGCTAGCGTTAAAAGTCATTACCAACAAGCAGTAAAATGGCTCTTATTGCAGATTAGATATCATACGATTTTGATGGAATTTGTTGATAAATCTGACCTTTGTGAGATATTAGCTGTAGCGTTCAGAAGGTATAAACATCATTACTCAAGAATTGAGATTGGATTAGTCCAAGAGGTGGATACTAAAGATTTACAAGGATTATTATTAAGCGCTCTTGCAGAAGTTGAGAAAATATTTAACAGACATTTGGTAGAAGTATTTGTTTATGGCACTTTAATGTCAAACGAAAGTAGGCATTATTTGATTGAATCTACCGAGTTTCTTGGGGAGGATGCCATCGAGAATGCTGATTTGTTTGATTTGGGTGCGTATCCTATGCTGGTGCTACATGGTAATAATACGGTTTTTGGTGAATGCTACCGTATATCTCTAAAAACATTACAGCTACTAGACAAAGTAGAAGGACACCCTCACTACTATCAACGTTGTTGGTGCTATTTAAAAAGTGAGCGTAGGGCCATAGTGTATAAAGGCAGTCAGGCAATGACTTTAAATAGTCAATGTATACCTGACGGCAGGTGGTCCTTCTCACGTAAGCAAGCAATTTCTACAACTTTGAGTCAAACCAAAGAATCACTACTAGCAGAAGTATTCTCACTAGAGGGAAATCTTGATGAGCTACCTTTATCTCTTGCCCAGCAGTACCTCTGGTATAAGACCCAGTCAGAACCTGACAATTCTGTTTACAACGTGGCTGCGTCCTATAAAATTGTAGGATGCCTTGATTTATCTGTACTTGATCAAAGTTTAAGAGAGGTAATACGTCGCCATTCAATCTTACGAACTACATTTCCTACAGTAAATGGAAAACCAGTTCAGATTGTTTCCTTAGACCCTACTTTCACACTATCAGTTATGGATCTCCAGGATGTTCCTGAAGTAGACAGGGTATCTCATATCGATGATGTTCTGACTGAGCAGGTTCGGCAATCTTTTAATATAGAACGAGATCCATTGCTGTGTATGAAGCTTTTACTTGTAGATGAAGAGGAGCACATATTATTGCTGACGATGCATCGTCTTATTGCAGACGAATGGTCCCTTAACCTATTTGTGCAAGAAATGGTGTTATTGTATGAAGCACTGATGGCTGGGACTACACTTCTATTACCGGAAGTGACTCATCAATATACAGATTTTTCTCGGCAACAACGACAGTATTTGCAAGGTGATGTTTTGGAAGAACAGTTAAAATATTGGAAGCATCAACTACATAGCAATTTAACTGCGTTAGACCTTCCGACAGAGCAACCAAAATCACTACCTCAAGCCTGTAGTAAAAAGCAACATTCAAAGCTCTCAAAGGAATTAATAAGCAGCTTAAAGTTATTAGCTGAACAGGAAAAGGTAACTTTGTTCACAATCCTGTTAACAGTGCTAAAAATATTATTATATCGCTATACACAATCGACAGATATCATCGTTGGCTCTTACATTGCTAATCGCAATCAGGCTCAGACTAAGGAACTAGTTGGTCCACTGGCTAATACTTTATTCATACGCACCCAACTCAAAGATGGTTTAAGCTTCAGAGAATTACTAACCCATGTTGATCAGGTAGTATTAGATGCATCTAATAATCAGGACATACCTTTTGACTATGTGCTGGACGTGCTACAACTACAGCATAATAATGACCAATCTTCACTGTTACAGGTAAAATTCACATTACGAGGTGAGCCAAAATTAGCTATTGGATCTCAGGAGTTAATTCTAAGCACACTGGAAATTAAAGATGTTAATGAAGGGTTTGCTTTGGCTTTATTGATAGAGGAAGTCGAGCAAGAACTACTTGCATCTTGGGAATATAGTACTAGTCTATTTGATGCCGATACAGTCGGGAGAATGATAGGGCATTTTCAGACTTTATTAAGTGGAATTGTGGCAAATCCTGAGCAGTCAATTTCAACTCTACCCTTGTTGACATCAGAAGAGCAGAATCAGTTATTGGTAAGTTGGAACCCAGAGCAGCCAGAATATTCTAAAAATATCTGTCTTCATGAACTGATTGAAGCTCAGGTTGAAAAATCTCCCACAGCAGTTGCAATTAGATTTGAGGGAGAACAACTTACCTACTTAGAACTTAACCAACGTGCCAACCAACTAGCACATCACCTGCAAACTTTAGGCGTAACTTCAGAGACACCTGTCGGACTCTGCATGGAGATGTCTCTATATCTGGCAGTTGCTATTCTTGGATTATTCAAGGCGGGCGGAGTTTATGTGCCACTTGAGCCTACATATCCGGTGGATCGTATAGCCTTCGTCTTAGAAGATACCCAATTACCAATATTACTGACTCAAGAGAAGTTTTTGGAAAGGCTTCCTAAACTTGAGATGCAAGTGGTCTGTCTAGATACCATCTGGGAAGCACTTGCTCAAAAAAGTATAGAAAATCCAGTCAGTGGAGTAACAGGAGAAAATATTGCTTATATTCTCTATACCTCAGGTTCTACGGGTAAGCCTAAAGGTGTTCAGCTTTCTCACTCTGTATGTTGCAGTCGTGAACTGTGGGAGCAGAAAACTTTTAAGCTAACTGAATCAGACCGGGTTTTAATGAAATCGTCTTGGAGTTCCAGAGAATTTTTTTGGCCCCTAATAGTAGGAGCACAAGTGATTATGGCACGTTCAGGAGGTTACCAGGATAGTAAATATCTTGCAAAACTAATCTCTGAACAGGGAGTTACTGTGATTAGCCTCGTGCCCTCAGTACTAAAACTTCTTTTAGAAGAGCCAAAGATTGAGACTTGTACTAGCCTGCGTCATGTTATATCAACTGGGGAAGCTCTTCCTAATGATCTCCAAGAAGAATTTCTTAATCGCCTACCTGCACAACTGCACAATGTTTATGGTCTTAATGAGGCAAACTACAGCACACATTGGACTTATAAGCGTGAAAATCAACAACAGGGTAAAGTTCCCATTGGCTATCCAACGGATATGCAGATATATTTGTTAGATCCTCATTTGCAGCTAGTACCTATTGGTGTACCTGGAGAGATACATATTAGTGGTTTCGGTTTAGCTCAAGGGTACTTTAACCGACCTAACTTAAATGCTGAGAGGTTTATTCCCAACTTCCTAAGTACTAACACAAGCTCGCGCCTTTTCAAAACTGGTGACCTTGCTCGTTATCGGTCAGATGGTGTTATCGAATACCTCGGCCGCATTGATTATCAAGTAAATATTCGTGGTCTGCGAGTTGAGCTAGGAGAGATTGAGTTTGTGCTAAAACATCACTCTGCTGTACGGGAAGCTGTAGTTATACAGCGAGAAGATACTCCAGGTGACAAGAGCTTAGTGGGATACGTAGTTTTGAACAAAGATCATCATGCTTCAGTTAATGAACTACGCCATCACTTGAAACAGAAGTTGCCAGATTATATGATTCCTGCTGTCTTCGTATATCTAGATGCACTACCTATGACCCCTAATGGCAAAGTGGCTCGCCTGGCCCTTCCGGTGCCTAGTCGGAAACGCTCAAAAGCAGATAAGACCTTTGTAGCTCCTACTAATTCTGTTGAAAGACAGATAGCCGACATATGGGCTAGTGTTCTTAAGGTGGATCAGATTTCTATTCATGATGACTTCTTCGAACTTGGAGGATATTCCTTATTAGCTACTAGAGTCATTGCTCGTCTACATAAAATATTCGGAGTTGAATTATCTCTGCAAGGCTTTACTGAAAAGCCAACCATAGCAGAATTGAGTATTGCCCTGAAAGAGTCTGTCTAATTAGTAGGAAGTCCCAATTCTAACTTGGCTTTGAAACTGAATCTGCTGATGCTCTGAAAAATTTTAGTGATCAGACAAAGCCAACACAAGTGGCAGACATCGGCAGTATTCAACAGAGTTTAGTTGGGCATTTTGCATATCTCAATGCTCTTACCCTGCATTACAAGCAATAAATTAAGTATTGAAAGTACGTAAATAGAGACGTTCTTAACTTGTGGTCATTATTTGATTAATGATAGAAGAAAGAACCACTTCTATTTTCTGTAATACTAAGACATACTTACTTAAGAGACTACATTGACAAATTCCGTGAAGTGGATTTTAATTAAATATATTAGTATTATATAAATCCTATACAGATAGAAAAATTACTGTATAATTTACGAAAGAAGTCAGCCTGTCATTTAATTCAGTCTTAAAAGTGGAAAAGATTCCTATGAATACAAAGAAAGTATATTTAAAAGCATTAGCTTATGAATTGGGAGAGCTACATAGTATAGATGAAGTAAGTGAACTGAAGGAAGACCCTCAAGTTTTAAACACCTTGTTAACGCTTGGTTTAGATAAATACAGTAAAAGCAGTTTAACATTATCAGGTATTGCTAAAATTAGCGCCTTAAAGACTATGGAAAAAGCGCCAATTATTGACCAAGATATTGATGTATTACTATATGCTACAAACAGTTTTCGTAATTTCAAAAGTACTGGACTAGCAGAAATTTGCCATCTTATTGATGAGTTAAGTTTGGAAAGAGCTTACCCCATAGGAATAAATCTATCTGAGTGTGGAAACTTGCAAGCAGCTATACGAGTAGGGACAAGTCTAATCAAATCAGAAGATTGTAATAATGTTTTGATAGTTACTACTGATAAGGGAGCAGTGGGTGGTTCGAGGATTATCTCGCCAAACATATCTGTAACAAGTGACGCGGCAGCGAGTTTCATTTTAACCAACTCGGAAACAGATGCAGAGTTTGAGATGGTTTGTAACAAACAACACATGAATCCAGGCGTTAGTTACATTGATCCTATGAGAGATGGTTTACAGTATTTGGAAGCTATTATGGAGGGAATCAAAAAAACTTCACATATGACATTAATAGAGATCGGTAAAGAGCCGAAAGACTTTCGCAAATTAATAATTAATAATTATAATACATCAGTGACTAAAACTATTTGTGATATATTAGAATTTGACCATGAGCAAGTGTATAGTAAGAATATTCCGAGGTTTGCTCATGCATGGGCTTCAGATAACATAATAAATCTGTACGATTTTTTACTTGAAACCCCTCTTCTGCCCAATGATCTTATCATGTTGATTGGAACAGGAACAAGTGCCTGGGGATGTACTGTTTTATCTAAAATTTGAGTTTCAAACTCTGCTTCTGTGCTAAGGATTCAGGCGGAGGTTAGTTGACATAAATATCCGAGTTTGCATGGAACAGATCAACCAGCATCAACGGAGTTGCCTATTTTATTTTATTGTAAAAAACAAGTTTCCATAATAAAAAAATGACAATTGCTGGTGAGATATAACAATGAGAGAAGTGTTTGCATTAATTGAAAAACAATCAATAGAATTTGCTCAATTACCATTCTTTGAGTTTTTAGGTAATCAAAGCATTGAGCCTATAGAAAGATTATCTTTTGCCCCTTGTTTTACACCTTTTGTAATGGGATATGGAGATTTAAATAAGTTTGTTTGGTTAGAAGAACCAACTACTAACCCAATTCAAGCTATTGTTAACAAACAAATCCGTGAAGAAGAGAATCATTGGATATGGTTTTTGAAGGACTTGGAAGATTTGGACTTCAACCATTTCTTAAGTTTCACTGACTCTTCAAAGTTTAATTGGAGTGATGAAACACGGATTTGTAGACAAATAATTTATGAACTATATCGGCATACTTATCAAGTAAGCCCCATTTGTAAGCTGGTGGTTATTGAATCGATAGAATCCATATCGAATATTTTTTTCTCAAGAACTGCACCAGTCACTCAAGAGTTGAAACTTATCACCAATAGAGAGTACCCGTATTTTGGAAACCCTCATTTACTCGCTGAAAATAACCACAGTGTTCATTCTTGTGAAACAAATGAATTTATTGCAAATATACATTTAATAGAAGATACTCGCAAGCAAGCCTGTAAATTAGTTAATGAAACTTTTGAACTGTTTACAGTCTTGGTAGATGTGCTTCTTAATTTTGCTAAAGAATATAAGTTTAGGGACTTCCAGAAAATAAAACATTCCAGCATAAATAATGATAATTGTGACTTGAATCATAAAATAAGCTTTTAACTCACTTTATGGGGTCTTGCTCACTTTTGGTGATGCGGGGTGGATAGAGACGACTCAGAAGAGCGATCGCTATTTCAAAAGCTCAGCAGATTTCTAGAAGTAACCTACTCAGGAGAGTTCTTACACTGCCAGCAGAACCCGTTGGCTCAACAGGTCAAACTTGGCACGACCATACATCTGGCGTTTCAACATCTTCAGACGGTTGATCTGTCCTTCCACCTGTCCGTTACTCCACTCTAAAGTCACGCCCGCCTTGACCGCCTCATAGTGGGGTTCAGTTAGGTCGAGGGGGAGTATTATCTCCCGCCCCTCCCAATTAATTAGAGTCGATGCTCCTGTTACCAGGAGACACCTCTCCTTCAGAACGCGGACGTGCAGCTTTCACTGCATCCGGCTCCTAGTCTGACACCTAATAAGTCGGGTCTATCCCGCTGTTCGGACTCTCACCCGACCATGAATGGTCTGATGCTGGTGACATTCTCGGTGCAGGACTTCCAAATTTAACGGTTTCCAATTATCATGGTTGCCGTCAATGTGGTGTAATTCTGCAATATCACCTGAAATGAACGATAGATTACAGTCTGTACATTTGTGATTCTGTTTCTTGAGAAGTCGTGCCGTTATACCATCGTAGTTAGCATTCTCGCGTTTAGACCAATAAACAAAGTCGCCATCATAGGGTGATTTATCTCCTTTGACAATGACAAACTTGCAAGCTGACCAACTGACCGAAGGAATTGCTCTTTTTATAACCTTATTGGTTTCATAACGGTTGTATCTTCCTTGTTTCCGAATGAATTTCCATAACCAGTAGCGCAGTGCCCATAGGTCATGTTGACTCATATCGCAGAATCTGTGGTAATTTCTCCACCCTCTTATCATCGAACCACATTTGTTGATGCGATGCTCTAGAGTGAAACGACTATCTTTCATCATTTCTTTAACTTTTGTTTTAATGCTATCTGTAGCTTTTTGGGGTATTGCAACGATTCGTAAAAAATTCCGCCATATTGAGTGAAATGGTTACACACAAAGGATTGTAGATATATTCAGTCCGTCCAAAAAGATTCAAATCTCTGGGGAGACATTTGCGTGTAACGCACGGTGTGGTGAATATTCTTGTGTCCCAAGTAATCTTGAATTGCTCTGGTATCATGACCCTGGGCTGCTAAATAGTAGCCACAAGCATGGCGCAATTGATGGGGATGAACTGGTTCAGTGATTCCAGCGCGCTCGCCAGCGCGTGCGATAATGTGACGAACGGCTCTAGTTGATAGTGGAGCTTTACGCTCAGACACAAAAACATAGGGAGTATCAGGATAATCGCGTTGCAATTGACGCAAGGCTCTTAATTCTGGAGCGCGTAACGGATGAACAGTATCATGCCCATGTTTGAGACGACGAATGTCGATATAACCCTCTGACAAATCTACTTGATACTCCCTATGTTTTTGTGTCTGAGCGTAAAGCTCCACTATCAACTAGAGCCGTTCGTCACATTATCGCACGCGCTGGCGAGCGCGCTGGAATCACTGAACCAGTTCATCCCCATCAATTGCGCCATGCTTGTGGCTACTATTTAGCAGCCCAGGGTCATGATACCAGAGCAATTCAAGATTACTTGGGACACAAGAATATTCACCACACCGTGCGTTACACGCAAATGTCTCCCCAGAGATTTGAATCTTTTTGGACGGACTGAATATATCTACAATCCTTTGTGTGTAACCATTTCACTCAATATGGCGGAATTTTTTACGAATCGTTGCAATACCCCATAAACGCTCCGGCTTGCAAACAAGAAAATTGTTGGCTCAAATTAAGGGTCTTGCTCACTTTTGGTGATGCGGGGTGGATAGAGACGACTCAGAAGAGCGATGGCGCAGAGCGCCCGCTCTCCAGCGATCGCTATTTCAAAAGTTCAGCAGATTTATAGAAGTAACCTGCTCAGGAGAGTTCTTACACTGCCAGCAGAACCCGTTGGCTCAACAGGTCAAACTTGGCACGGCCATACATCTGGCGTTTCAACATCTTTAGACGGTTGATCTGTCCTTCAACCTGTCCGTTACTCCACTCTAAAGTCACGCCCGCCTTGACCGCCTCATAGTCTTCGCCGAGGCGCAGGGCAAAGCCAACCAAAGCTCCCAGTTGACTCCGAACTGCCCGTGTCAGCCAAGGTTCTAGTCGTTCGGGAGAGCGCTCGCGCAGGATTTGGGCAAAGTCCTGGCTCAGTTCAATAGCTTGAGCTAAATCAGGATGCTGGGCGATGAGTCGAGCCAGTAGCTGTTCGTCTTGCTCATCTCGATTGGACGGTCGGCGCAGCACTAACCGGCGTCGCGCGACGCACCGTCAGGGGCTTTTTCTTTGGCTCAATCACTTCAGGCAACGGACAACTGCTCAGGCGCTGTCGCGGGGCAAGTCCTTGAGAGGAGCGTAACCTTTGAGCATAGCGCGTCACGGTACAGTAGCTGCCACGATAGCCCTTTTTCTTGATTTCACAAAACAGTTGCTTCACCTCGCGGCAGCCAGAGTTCCAGCGCTTGAGAAGATAGTGTTTGTAAGGGTCGAGGAGACTGCGCCCTCGATCACTGCGCCCCTTGCGTTCAGGAAACTGAGCGGTTCGGAGGTAGCGAAAGACTGTACTTTTACCAATGCCGAGCAAACGGGCGATGGCTGGTGCTGACCAACCTCGCTCTCGCAAGGTTTGAACTTGTTGGTAGATATTCAGCCGCCGGGCACGGCGCTGTTTTGCTAACACAACAGCCTCATTGGGCGAGGGAGGCGGCGGCACTGGCACTGCTACTGAGCCGTCAGGGCGAGACACGGAAGCCTGAGCGATCGCTTCGGCCACTGCTTTGAGAGCAGAGCTGTGGTCGCTCAAAACAGCTTCGAGAGCCTCAGCTAAGTTTTGCAGCAAGTGGAATCGGTCAGCCACCTGAATCCCTTGCGGTGCCCCAGCTTTTGCCCCCTTCTCGTAAGCTCTCGCTCTGTCCCGTGAAATAACCTCAACACCTGGATGGTTTTTTAACCACTTGGCAAGAGTTTCGGCTTCTCGGTCAGGCAGCAAGGCGACTGGTTGATGGGTTTCTAAATCTACCAAAATTGTGCCATATGTCTTCCGCTTGCAGTAAGCCCAATCATCTACGCCGAGGATAGTTGGCGTGGCTAACTCTGGCAAAGTAACCTGGCGTACTAACCGCAACAAAGTGTGTCGGCTGATTGTCAAGCCGAGACGACTCCCAAGCCGCGCTCCCGTCGCTCCTCCTAAAAACAAGCCGATAGCACTCAATTGTTCTCTCAGCCTTGAGGTCTTTCTTGCCCAAGGCAATACCATCCCAGGTAGCCGCTCGGTAAAAATGCGTCGTGGACAAGCCGTGTTTGTACAGAAGAATTTCCGCACCTGAAGCTGCCAGATCACCCTGTATTGACCCCAGGGCAGATCGGTCAGGGTGCGTTCGTAGTGACTGTGAACTCGAACGGTCGGCGAATGACAAATTGGGCAGTTAGCGCTCGCTCCCATTGACACAATAGTTAGTCGAACCTGGGTTGTCGGAGGGCTAATTTGCCAACCTTCGAGTTGAAGGTAAGGGGGAAGAAGTAACAGATTTCGTAGAACTTCCATAGCCTTCTCCCAAGCCATATAGAACCTCTACTTTAACCATAAAACGAAAACGTCCTAGAGCTTCATTCTTATTGGCGATCGCTCTTCTGAGTCGTCTCTATCCGCCCCGCATCACCAAAAGTGAGCAAGACCCTTAATTTGAGCCAACAATTTTCTTGTTTGCAAGCCGGAGCGTTTATGTTTGCGAGCCGCAACACATATAGAGCCAGAAAATTTAGTATTTTTGGACGAAACTGGCGTTCTACTTGGGTTAACGAGGACTCATGCCCGTTCACAAATGGGAACAAGAGCTTACTCTCTTAACCCCTTCTATAGAGGTTCAAAAGTTACAGTAATTGGAGCAATTAGTATTAACAAAGTAGTTGCATTAATGACAATGAATAATTCAATGGATGGCAGGGCATTTGAATTATTTGTTGAGAAGTTTTTAGTGCCAAATTTATGGTCAGGAGCAGTAGTAGTCATGGATAATTTATCCGCACATAAACTAGATTCAATTGTGCTAATGATTGAAGCTGTAGGCGCGAAAGTTATTTGTTTATCCTCATACTCTCCCGATTTTAATCCAATTGAATTATGGTGGTCACAACTTAAATCTTTTCTACGCCGTTTCGCTCCAACTACAACGGAAATGGTTGATAAACTAATCTCAGTTGCACTCGACTTAATAAATCCTCAACAATTAAGAAACTGGTTTGCTAGTTGCTGCTACTGTACCTCATAATAGCCGGAAACGCTGTAAGCTTTGTGAGCTTTCTTACAACAGCACCCCACTTTTAAAACATCCTCTAAACTCCAGTCCCAAGTCCAGTCAGAAAACATCAACCTTTACTCCTTCAAGCCAGAGCTGACCTAAGATGTTAAGTATGAATGCAACATCCGATTCTTCTTCATACGGGTGGCTTAACGAAGAAAGCACGATTTGTCCAGCAGCACGCTCTGGATGCTGCACCGCCAGAGCACTTAACGTCCGCCCAGGACCAACTTGTAGCAATATTCGCTCTGTTTTTTTACAAAGTTCTTGCAAACCTTCTGAGAAGCGCACAGTTTGGCGCATATGTCTAGCCCAATAGTTCGGATCTGTTGCTTGATCCGTTGTAATCCAAGTCCCAGTGACGCTAGAAATATACGGTATTTGAGGTGGTCTAAGAGTCATTTTTTCTACATAAGATTTAAATGGCTCTATGATAGAGTCCATTTCCTGTGAGTGAGGAGCATGGGAGGCATCTAAAGGAAGACACATGACATCCTTCTGGCTGAGCCGATCCTTTAATTCCTCCAGAGCTTTTGCGGGACCTGAAACAATGCAAAGGTTTGGACCGTTAATTGCAGCTAGGGATATCTTACCTAAAAATGGGCGCACTTCCTTCTCTGAAAGCTCAATGGCAAGCATAGCTCCACTAGGCAGTTCCTGTATAAGTCGTCCACGGACAACTACTAGTTTTAATGCATCTTTTAGGGAGAAAACGCCAGCCAGACAAGCTGCAACATATTCACCAAGGCTATGACCTATCATTGCTTGAGGAAACACACCCCACTCTTGCCACAACTTAGCTAAAGCATACTCAATCACAAAGAGTGCTGACTGTGCAATCAATGTTTGTTGAAGTTGCTGCGTGGCAGCGTATGTCTGTTTTTCATCAGGATATATTATGTTGTGAATGTCCAGGTTTAAGTGAGGCTTTAAAAATTCTGAGCAGATATTAACTTGTTCCCGAAATGTGTTCTCAATTTGATAAAGTTCCAATCCCATATTTACATATTGTGCTCCCTGCCCTGGAAACATAAACACAACAGGTCGCTCTTCGAACTCTTGAAAGCGTGTATAAACTTTTTTAGAATCAAGTGTTTCTAGGGCAGTCACAGCATTATTAAGGTTATTGCAAACAAGCATTCGACGATGCTTAAAATCTTTTTTACGAACTTGATATAAGCCAGCAATTTTAACAAAATCTTGATTGGTTGATCGCTTTAAGTGTTCAATCAGATTTGCAGTTTTTATCTCTAAAGCAGAGCTTGTTTCTGCAGAAAGCACTAACAAGTGCCAAGGACGAGGTTTTTCTAAAGTTTTATTCATTTGATTTTATCCTCCTAAAAAAATAAATTCACTACACCAAACTCTCTCTCTGTATTACTACTTACCTACTTGACATGCCTGTTTTGAATCACAAACGAATGGCACTAATAAAAGCGTAAATACCTGGTATTCCCAGCTTTTGGGTGCGGGGTTGCAGGTTCGGCTGTGAGGAATTAAGAAGATGTTGTACTAAATTAAATTTTCTTAAACACTACACCCCATACCCTACCTCCACCACCCTGCCCTGACGAAATTTTACTTTTTCTTCGTACCATTCAAATCAGAGATAGTTGTTGATATTAAAGACCCCACCTGTTCTTAGTTTAAAGTTTTTGTTTCTGCTATAATTTGCTCTTTAATAACTGATGCTAATTCGGCTACAGTTGGATTTTTAAATATAACAATCGGAGGAATGTCTGTTAGATATATTTTTTGTAACTGAGAAATAATTTTAATAGCGACTAAGGAGTTACCTCCCAAACTGAAAAAATCATCATAAACACCTATTTGTTCAATACGGAAAACCTTTTGCCAAATATCAGCAATCTTTTGCTCAATATTAAATCTGGGAGCAACATAGCTATTTTGTAAATTCAGTCGCTGACGTTGTTGTTGTGCTATTTGAATTGATTCTTGTTCTTGTGATGGTAAAAAATTGATGCCTGACTCTTTCTGAGTCTTCTCCCATTGCTCTTTTTGAGATTCTCTCCCACGGTGTTGGCGCTCGAAGAAATAAATAGGTAAAGGAAGTGTACTAGAATGGCCATTCCCATAGAGTTTCGACCAATCCACTGACACTCCAGCTAGCCAGATTTGACCCAGTGTATTAAGCAAGAACGCCAGATCCGATTGCTGGTTATAGGAGTTTGGTAATGAGGCTAGTACTTGCCGTTCTGATACATTGGCGCTAGCTGGGTGTTGCAGCGTCATACTACCCAAAGTTTGGCCTGGTCCAACTTCTAAAAGGATTTGAGCCGGCACTTGCCATAATGTTTCAATTCCATCAGCAAAACGTACAGTTTGGCATAAATGCCTGCCCCAATAACTTGGATCGGTGGCTTCCATTGCTGTAATCCAAGTTCCTGTGACATTAGATATATACGGAATTTGAGGAGGCTTGAGGTCAAAGCTTTTAACCAACTGGATGAACGGCTCCAAAATTGCCTCCATAATTGGAGAATGAAAAGCATGAGTAGTTTGCAATTGGCGACAAGCTATTCCATTTGTCAAAAGATGCTGCTCTAATTTAGCTATCGGCTCTGTAAGTCCGGCAACTATACAGAGCTGAAGTCCATTGACAGCAGATAAGCACAGATGCTCTGTGAGCAGTGGCTGTAGTTCCATCTCTGAAAGGGAGACTGCTAACATTGCCCCGCCGGGTAATTGTTGAATGAGTTGACCTCTTTTAGCAACCAGAGCTAAAGTCTCCTCCAGAGATAAGACACCAGCTAAAGTTGCCGCTACATACTCGCTGATGCTATAACCAATAAGCGCCTGAGGCTTTATCCCCCATGCCATCCACATCTGGGCTAACGCATACTCAATGATAAACAGTGCTGGTTGAGCAATATAAGTTTGATTTAGTTTTTGAGTATTGACATCTATTGGAGTTTGGTCACGTTGTAACATCCGTCGTAAATCTAGCTTCTGGGAAGACATTACTGCGACTGGGTTGTTTGTTTGCCGAATTTGCTCAGCTTGTTCCTGATGAGGATAAAGTACATCTTGCAAGTCAAAATCCAGGTGAGGTTTGAGGAGTTCTGAGCAACAAGCTATATGTTTGCGAAAAGTTGGCTCAAGCTGATAAAGCTGTAAAGCCATATTGACGTATTGCTCTCCTAAGCCAGGAAACATGAAAACTACAGACCGATTGTTAGTTTCTTGGATGCTGCTGGTAAAAATACGTTTGGGGTTTCTGGTTGTCAACGCATATGCTGCATCTTGGCGATCACAACACACTAGTATCCGACGGTGATTAAATGCCTGACAATCAACTTGGAGAGTATAAGCTAAATCAGTAAGGTTAATTTCAGAATTCTGGTTTAAAAACTCAGCTAGATTATCAGTTGCTGTCTCCAAGCCTGATTCTGTTTTACTCGATAGCACCAGCAAATGCCACGGCGTAGGAGAGTTTGATTGTTTATTGCTATTAGAAATTAAATTACTTTTCATTATTATCTCTTTGTAATGTTTGAATCCATTTAATATTTGCAAGTAATCTTAAATGAGTTATGAACTTTCTTTTCCTGGCAAAGACACTGCGCGATCGCCTCTTTTGTGCCTTTGTGGTTCGTTAAAGATACTGCTCATACAGATAGAACTGCTATATCTACATAATCAGGAAAAGAAGGTGTATGATTGAAGTTATTATCAAAAATAAAAAGATTATTTTGGGTATTAAGTTTTTTAAATCCGGCAAATTTATAAGTGATATACATCATCCGATTTCTCCCATTTGAGACAAACTCAGCACACAATCTAACATTTTGATTTTTTGCCATACATATAATATGATTGAGCATAATCATTCCTACGCCTCTAGACATAACACGGCAGGACATTAGCAATAGTTTTATTGTCCATATAGTATCTTTACATTCAATAAGAGCTAATCCAATTTTTCCGTAACTTCCATACTTATCATCCAAGCTAGCAATTAGTAGCTTATGCTTATCTGATTGACGAAAATGGTTAAGTTCTTCGTAAGAGTATGTATAACCTGTTGTATTTAATTGGTTTGTGCGTACTGTTAATTCTTCGGCTCGTTGTAAATCCTCCTCTTTAGCAGAAGAGATGGTAAAGCGCATCTTGAGAGTAGTTAAAAACTCTTCTTTAGAACCAACAAACTTTTCCTCGACCTGATTGCGTTTTATATCGCTGAGATACATAAGTCTTCTATCCTTGGAATCATTTGTAATAAAACGAGGATTCATTTCTGGCATATTTAGCAACTGTTCAAAGTTAGCTGTATTGATACAGAGAACCTCAGGTAATGAAAAATTTACCTCTTCCAACTCAAATGGTTGGTCATCAATGAAAGCTATTGCATCCATTCCAATATTGATTGATTGAGCGATTTGTTGAATAGAAGAAGCCTTAGAATTCCAATTTATTTGTGGATATATAAAATACTCATGCAATCCAAATTCTTCTAGTTTCAACATTGCTTGATTATGTTCATTTCTGCTTGCTACAGATTGTAATATTCCTTGACTGTCCAATTTTTTGATTATGTCAATGACATTATTATGCAAGAAAACTTGATCGTCTTCTAGTAAGACCCCATGCCATATGGTATTATCAAGATCCCAAACGACACACTTGATAGCTTTTTTAAATTCTTGTTCATCTTTTGCTTGTTCAGCACTTAAATTAATCATCTTTTTAAATTCCTGCTACTAATTGTTTAAACACTAAGTTTGAGTAGGTGAAAACATATATTGTTGATAACCATACTCAGCAATGGTAATCTGTTGAATCTGAGTACTTCCTTCGATAATCTCCATGATTTTGGCATCTCGAAAATACCTCTGAACAGAGCATTCACTACTACAACCATGGCCACCATGAATTTGTACAGCATCGCTTGCTATTTTAGTCGCCGTTGTAGAAGCAAAATACTTAGCGATTGAGGTTTCCATAATCGATTTAGAATCGCCAATATCTTTTAAGTAGCCTGCTTGGTAACACAATAGTCTCGCTGCTTTCACATTAGCGATCGCCTCAGTCACCATTTGTCGAATTAATTGGTGGTCTTTCAAATAAACATCAAACTGCTTTCTTTGACTTGTATACCGAATGCAGGCTTCAAGACAGGCTTGAGCAATACCTATACAGCCCCAAGCTACACTGTACCTGCCATAATCTAAGGCACAAGATGCTACATGGGAAAAACCAAAACCTTCTTTACATACAAGGTTTTCTCGTGGAATCCGACAATTATTTAGATGCAATTCTGCTAACATCGAAGCTCTAGTACCCAACATTCCAAAAATTGGTTTAACCAAGAGTCCTGGTGTGTTTTTTTCAACTAGAAAAGCAGTGGGCTTACCTTCACAGTGAGCAAATATCAAGAAAATATCAGCAATTTGTCCATAGGTAATCCACTTCTTTTGCCCATTTAAGACATAAAACTCTTCAGAAAGTGTTGCTGTCGTCTCCACTTTTTTAGCATTACTGCCCACATTAGGTTCACTTAAGCCAAAAGCAGCGATCGCTTCACCAGAAGCGAATTTGGGAATCCAATGCTCTTTTTGAAACTTGCTGCCCCACTTGAGGATGGCATGAGTAACCATAGAGTGGACTGTAAGCAAGCTTCGTAGTGAAGAACATCCCCGTCCCATTTCTTCATTTAAAAGACCGTAAATTATCATATCCATACCACTGCCGCCTCTTTCTTTAGGCACAATGGCGCCTAGATAACCTTGTTGAGCTATTCTTTGAATCAGTTCCCTCGAAGTCCGTTCTTCTTGGTCAGCCCTATCTGCATCAGGGACAATCTCTTCATCTGTGAAGGCTCGGAATTTAGCTTTAGCCTCTTTTTGCTGAGGAGTTAATTCTATTTGCATCCCTTTCACTTAAGTGTTAACAAATCTTAATGCCTATATTCTTTGCTTCAATTCTGTGCAAGTATATGCATCTTTTTTTCTAGAAAGCTGCTCATGGCATTTATACTTCTGAAGTTTTCAAATTCAAGGTCTTCATTTTCAATCGTTATTTGAAACTCTTTCTCTAAAAATAGTACCAACTGCATAGCAAACATCGAATTCACAAAACCAAGAGAGAATATGTCTTCGTCTTCTTGGAATTCATGATGACCAAAAGACTGGGCTAGGAATTTTTGGATTTTAATTTTAGCTTCTTTCATTGTCTACCTGCTGTGAATAATACTGAAACTTCTCAAATTTTAATTTCTTAATTACTTAATTGTAGGTATAAAAACCTTGTCCACTTTTCCGTCCATGTAATCCAGCATCGACCATTTTTTTTAGTAAAGAACATGGTCGGTACTTACTTTCATTGAAACTTTCATACAGAACTTCGATAGAGAATAGAATCGTATCCAATCCTATCAAGTCAGCGGTTTCTAAGGGTCCCATTATATGTCCAAAACATGTTTTAAAAATTCTATCTACTTCTTCCACTGATGCTATTTGTTCTTGTAAAATAAAAATAGCTTCATTAATGGTTAACATCAAGATGCGATTCGATACAAAGCCCGGTGAGTCATTGACCAAAATACATTCTTTTTTCATCTGAACCAATAATTTTTTGGCTGTCTCAATAGTTTCATTACTAGTGTGATAACCACGAATTGTTTCAACCGTAGGCTTCATTGGTACGGGATTCATAAAATGCATCCCAATCACTTTAGAGGCACGCTTTGTGACTGAAGCAATGCGAGTAATAGGTATAGCAGATGTATTAGCAGCAAAGACTATTTCTGGCTGGCAAATTGGATCTATTTTTTCGTATATATCTTTTTTTATATGCCACTTTTCTGTAGCGTTTTCTATAACAAAATCCACATTTTGAAGGAATTGATAATCTGTAGAAAACGTAATATTACTCAGAATATCATCTAGTTGTTTGACTTTCTTATTTTTTGTGAAAAGCTGTTGGAAACGGAGATTATTTTTTATTTCTTGTTTTGCCTTTTCTAAAATTTTGTCGGAAATATCTAAAAGAATTACATTATGACCAGTTTGGGCTAGGCTTTGTGATAGTCCTATCCCCATAATACCTGCACCTACAACGCCTACGACTTGAATTTCCATAATTTGTTGTAAGGGTAAATTTCCAGATAGAAAATAATTAGATTGAATAGCTTTACCAATTACATTTTTACTTTATAAAAAGGTAAAGTAGTACCTTTGATGTGTTAGATATTGATGCTAAAACTAACCTCGGCTGACTTACCAACGCAGGGGCAGTCATAGCAATATTCGCGTTATGATCCTTGTTTCTTATGTACTTCTCTACCAAGAAGAAGCGCTTCTAAACTATCCTCCTCAACACGTGAAGCTACGAGTATGTTTTACGTGCTGACTCCTCCATTGTTTTCCGCAAGCTAAGCGGTCTCATGTCGGTCCACACTTCTTTAATGTATGCTAAACATTCTTCCCTAGAACTACGTCTACCTGCATCTTGCCAGCCAAGAGCATTTTCTCGTTCGGCAGGCCAGATAGAATACTGCTGTTCGTGATTTACAACCACTTTGTAAATCGTCTTGTCTTCTTGTTCATGTGTATTCATGGTTGTCTCCTATTAGTTTATATTTTTGCTTCTTTACCGTAAGATTTGTGTGAATGATATGGTTTATTTACTTGAAAGCGAGAGTCTATATATCTGGTAAATCTTTCTCTACCAATCTAAGAGGACGATATTGGTAGGCAAAAATTGCTGCTATCATGGTCAACATTCCCATAACTATGAACATTAGACCAATACCGCGTCCTGGTCCGACACCGATAATTTGTCCCAAGCTTCCAGCCAATGAACCACTTGGAGGCATTAGGGGCTTGAAGACATTGTCGGCTAGAGATCCAGCAACGAGATAAGCAAGGGGTAGGCAGGACTTAGAAATCATTGCCGTCAAGCCGAAGACCCTTCCCTGAACGTTGGCCATGACTTTTCTTTGAAGGATGACATTAATTGAGCTGTTGATAATTGGCAAGCCGAAAAAGAAGATAAAGGCGGCGACACCAACAAGCCAAACATTAGATTTTAGCCCTATAAATGCAAGACACAGCCCGTTCAACGACATAAAGAAAAACACATTTTTCATGTTGCGCTGCGATCCTCCCCAAATGCTCACAGTTAAGCTACCGAACAACATACCACTACCACTAATAGATGTTAAGATTCCTACCACCGTAACTGAAGCAAAAGAGATTACCAAAGGAATACTTAGTACTCCAACTGTACCAAACATAAAGTTGGTAACAGCTGTTAATACCATTAACCCTAAAATTCCTGGTTTTGCCTTGATGTATCTCCAACCATCCACCACTTCAATTAACAGCGAGCTTTTTCCCGTAACATTTGCACGATCTGCGATCTTAGGTTTGGGAAACCGAATGTATAGCAGCGTGACTAAGGCGAAGACAAAGGTAGCTAAGTCGAACAGAATAATACCCTGAATTTTAATGGTTGCTATCAATACACCTGCTAGCATAGGGCATATCATCCGAGTCATAGATTCTCCAAGATAAAGTTGACCATTGACTCGAGCCAGATGCTGCTTGGGAACCAACAATGTCATAGCTGTCATATAAGCTGGTTCTTGGAAGGTAGTGCAGATGGAATGAACAGCTGTCACTAAATAAATATGCCAGATTTCAAGGTTACCTACAAAGAGCATCAGTGCGAGTAAGCCTGTCATTAAACCTGCAATCAAATCGCTTATAAGCATTATCCACTTTCGGTTCCAGCGATCTACAAACACACCCGCTATTGGAGAAATGATCACAGACGGTAGAGTTGCTGACAAAGAAGTGAGGGCTAAATTTGTCACCGATCCTGTCTGCTGGTACACCCATATACCTAGTGCAAAGGCAGTCACACCAGAGCCAATTACTGATACCAATTGTCCAAACCAGATCGGGATAAAAACCCAAATTCCATTTATGGTAGAGCGTTGTTTGGCATAATTTTCTTCAACCATTTGCCTGTGCTTGTTCAAGACAAACTTTTAAATGTTTTGCCAAAACCTGAACATGAGGTTCTGCCATCATTGTGATATGTTCACCTGGTACTTCATAAGTCTCTACTGATTTTAAAGAGTACTTATCCCAACCCATTGACGGATTATCAAAGAGTTCTTCTTGTGCATGGAAGACAGTAACTTGATTATGATAAGCTTCTTTTGGCATATAAGCACAATTAGCTTTAGTGTTAGCTTTATAAACTTTTAGGAAACCGTCAACTTGCTCTAAAGTAGCCTGTGGAGGTAATATTTCAGCAGTTTTTAACTGAGCGAGAAAGTAGTTTAACTGCTCATCTGGCATCAGCTTTCTCAGAGTATCCTCTGTTATAAATAAATTCTTGCTAAAAAATCCTTCTATCATGTTTACCATCTCAATTAAGTATTGCGTATCATCCTTGTGAACTTCCACAGGTTTCTGGTCAGGAATTGGTGCCCAAGTGTCAAAAATGGCAAGCACAGCAACCTCTTGACCTAGCTGTTGCAACTGTAGGGCGATTTCAAAAGCTACACGGCCTCCGAAGGAATGACCTCCCAGAAGATATGGACCTTCTGGCTGCACAACTTGTATTGCTTTGATGTAATCAGCAGCCATATCTTCAATACTTGTGTGTGCAGGAGTCTTTCCATCAAGACCTGATGCTTGTAAAGCGTAAAATGGTTGGTCTAGCCCCAGGTAATTCGCTAATTGATAAAAGTAAAGGACATTTCCACCACCTCCTGGTAAGCAAAAGAAAGGTCGCTTTGAACCACGAGGCTGAATTTCTACTAAAGGAGACCAAGGTCGGGAATCTGTTGTCTCTTGGAGAACACTAGCTAGCTTTTCCACTGTAGGAGCTTGAAACAGAGCAGCCAATGGTATATTCTGACCAAATTTTCGTTGAATTTGAGCCATTAAGCGCACAGCTACAAGGGAATGACCTCCCAATTCAAAGTAATTGTCATAAATACCTACACGCTCAATATTTAGGAGTTGTTGCCATAAATTAGCAACGACGAACTCAACAGGAGTACGGGGAGGAACATAAGCAGTTTGCAAATTTGCTCTTGGGCGGAGTTGGGGTGAATCTTTCTGTACTGAACGCTCTGTATCTTGTTTAGAAGGTTCTACATCACGTATTGATTCCAGTTTAAGCCACTGATTAATTCTAGCTTGTAGCTCTCCTAAGGAGATAGCAATTTGAGATAGCTTCTTGATGGAAAAAACACGTTTAAAGACCTCTACACTTTCTGTAGTTGTAATAAATAATTCAGCCAAAGTTGATTGATTATTTGTATTTTGCTGTTCTTCTTTATCAACTGGCGAACCTTCCCAGTTCAAGCTAATCCAAGGTACAGTTTTTGTCCGATTTTGCTGATAAGTAAAAGCATCCATATAAAGGTTTGCTGCCGAATAAGCGACAAACCCTAATCCTCCTAAAATAGAGGATATAGAGGATAATAAAAGGCAAAAATCAAGCTCTCTGCTATGCAAAAGTTTTTGCAGTACAAATAGCCCATGCACTTTAGACTGAAAATGCATTTCACATTCAGCCTTACCAATCTCTTGAATAAGTTTAAATGAATTATCTCCGACTATCCCTGCCGCATGAATCACACCATTAATTTTGCCAAAGTATTCATCTGCCTGAGCTATTGCTACTTGCATTTGTTCAAAGTTAGCCACATCCGCACTGATGACTAAAACCTCAGCACCCAACTCTTCCAGAGCCTTTACTTTTTGAATCTGGCGGCTTACTGTGTCCTGTTCACCATGCGTTGCTATCCATTCGGAGAAATTCTCTTTGATAGGAAGATCGGAGCGCCCTAACAAGATCAGCTTGGCTTTGAATGCCTTAGCTAAGTATTTGGCAAAAGTAAAGCCAATGTTTCCCAAACCACCAGTGATGAGATAAACACCTCTGTTCCTAAACCTAGTTTTTTCTTCAATCACTGCACCTAGTTGGACGGGTTCCCATGTTTGAACCCAGCGATGATGTCCACGATACGCAACTATTAGGTCATCTGTTTTAGTTGTAAATTCCTCTATCAAATAGTCTATTAGCTTCTCGTTTTCAGTTGTAGATTTGGGAATCACAACATCAACACTACGGCAAAATATGTTCGGATATTCTTGTCCAATAACTTTGCACGGTCCTAACAAGGTTGCTTTTTCAGGGTTTAAACTTTCTTCACCTGTCACCTCATGCAAATTGTTTGTTACTGTAATAATTTGCAGAGGATAAGTTATGTTTTGTTTATCTAAGGCTTGAGTTAGGAAGAGCAGGCTGTAAAAGCCTAAATACTGACTATTTTCAAAGTCCCGATCTGCTAAGTACGATTGGTCATATGATGTGACGTTCCAGAAGTGGGCGATCGCTTGTGGTATCCGATCTAATTGGCGTAGTTGTTGGATCAAGGCTTCATAGTCATCTTGTCGCTGGGGATTGATTATATATGCATTATCACTAAGTTTAGCAAACTGTTTTCCCACAAACACTGTGATCAGATCGTGCTTTTGTTGTTCCAGTCTTGTTACAAGTTCTTTTCCTAAGCCACATGCATCAACAAAAACAAGCCAACAAATCTTTTGAGCTTGTGTCTTTTCTTCTTCAAAAGGTTCAATGAGTTTAGATTGTTTCCATGAAGGAATATAAAACCAGTCTGCAATATTTGACTTTTTGTGTATTACCTGTGTAGTAACAGGTACAATATCTGGTTGTTGGTCAATCCAGTAACGTTGACGCTCGAAAGGATAAGTTGGCAACGGAATCCGGGAACGCTGCTCGTGGGCATAAAAACCAGACCAGTCTACTTGAACTCCCAAAAGCCAGAGTTGCCCTAAGGTAGTGAGCAAGAATGCTATATCCGACTGTTGGTCTTTTGGATGAGGAAGTGAACTCAAAGCCGTAGGTTTATCTTTTTGATGCGTATAAGCTAAAGCACTCAATGTTCCTTTGGAACCAACCTCTAATAAAATAGCATTTGGCTCTTTTATTAACTCAGCAATACCATCTGCAAAGTTTGCTGTTTGCTTTAGACGCTTTGACCAATAGCTCGGGTCTGTTGCTTCCGTTGTAGTAAGCCAAGTTCCTGACACATACGAGATTAAAGGAATCTGAGGTGGGTTCAATTCGATTTTTTCGATTTGCCTAATGTCGTGCTTTAGAAAGGGCATCTGTTGCAACAGTTGCCCGCGAGCAGCTATTTGTGCTAAAGCATTTTCTAGGGAAAATACACCAGCAAGAGTTGCAGCTACATACTCTCCAGTACTATAACCAATCATAGATTGAGGACGTATACCCCAAGACAGCCATAGCTGTGCTAAAGCGTACTCAATCACAAACAATGCTAGCTGGGAAATTTGAGTTTGTTCTAGCAAATAAGTAGCTTTTTCAGCCTGTTCTGGGTTTGGATACAATACTGTGCGTAAATCTAGTTCTTGATAAGATTTTATAATTTCAAAACAAGAATCAACCGACTGACGAAATGTTGGTTCATAGTGATATAACTCCAAAGTTTTATTTACACACAGTACATCCTCCTGAGGAAAGATAAATACAACAGGGCGATCGCCAGGCTCTTGAAAGTTGGTCAAAACTCTTTGAGGATTTGGAGGGTCTAGTGCCTGTACTGCATCATTTAGGTTTTGGCAAACTACTATCCGGCGATGGTTGAAAGGGCGACGACCTACTTGCAGTACGTGAGCCACATCGGCAAGATTTAATGTCGGGTTGTGCTTGAGGTGAGTTGTTAAATTTACTGTGACATTCTCCAGTGCTGAACTTGTCTTAGCAGAAAGTACTAATAACTGCCAAGGACGAGATTGACATAATTCTATGTTTTGCCTAATGTCAACTGGTGCTTCTTCCAAAATTACATGTGCATTGGTACCGCCAATACCAAAAGAACTAACCCCGGCACGGCGAGGACCATTATTAACCTTCCATTGTGATAGCTCAGTATTTACATAAAAGGGACTGTTATCGAAGTCAATTTGGGGATTAGGTTCTTCAAAGTGCAAGCTTGGTGGTAACAAACCATGTTTCAATGCAAGAACAGTTTTGATTAAGCCTGCAACACCAGCTGCCGTATTTAAATGACCAACATTAGTTTTTACTGAACCAAGAGCACAAAAGTGTTTTTTATCAGTATGAAGTGAGAACACTTGTGTTAACGCTGCTACTTCTATTGGGTCACCTAAGGGAGTCGCTGTCCCATGAGCCTCGACATAAGTGATTGTCTCAGGTTCAACCTCAGCCGTTAGTTGAGCTGCTCTTATAACCTTTGCTTGGCCATCTATACGAGGTGCCGTATAACTAAGTTTAAAAGAACCATCGTTATTAACAGCGGAACCTTTGATGACAGCATAAATATTGTCTCCATCTGTGAGAGCATCTTCTAATCGCTTTAACACTACAATACCTACACCATCACCACCGATAGTTCCCTTTGCTTTAGCATCAAAAGTACGGCAGTGCCCATCTGGAGAAGTAATACCTCCATCTTGGTAAAAATAGCCTTCTTTTTGATATAAATTTATAGAAACGCCGCCAGCCAAGGCCATATCGCATTCACCACCTAGCAAACTTTGGCAGGCTAAGTGAACAGCGACCAATGATGTTGAACAGGCAGTTTGAACTGTGTAACTGGGCCCTTCCAAGTTAAGTTTATAGGAAACGCGTGTGGTCAGAAAATCCCTGTCATTTCCAATTGAAATCTCTAAATTACTAAGTGAGCTTGTAATGTTTTGATTTGAATAAAGGTTGACTAAATATCGGTTAGACCCAGTACCAGCGTAAGTACCAATCGAACCCTTGTAAGATAGAGAGTCATAGCCAGCATTTTCCAAGGCTTCCCAAGCGCATTCTAGAAAAAAACGATGCTGCGGATCGGTAATTTCTGCTTCTTTTGAATCAAAATCAAAAAACGAAGCATCAAAAAGTTCTATATCTTTTAATACTCCAGATGCTTTCACATAGTTAGGTTGACTCAATACATCTGGATCTATTCCTGAAGCCAGTAACTCTTCATCAGTAAAAAAAGAAATCGATTCTACTCCTTTCTGGAGATTGTCCCAAAAATCATTAAGATTTTTAGCTCCAGGAAAACGACCAGCCATACCGATGACTGCTATTTCTAAACCAGTGTTTTGAGTAAAGGGCATAGGATTATCCATAATTGGTTGTTCTAACTGCTGAGATTAATTAATTTAAGACAGCTTTATTTTTACTGTATTTGTTCTCGGCGTTGCTTTAATCGAGCTTTACCAGTTTTGAGTTTCTCAGCTTGTATCTCAGTTTGGTTAGAAAATGTTTTTTGATTATTGGTTTGATTAAAATACTCTGCTAGAGAACTGATAGTTGGATATCTCAAAAACTCGATCATTGGAAAATCTGTTTGTAATATTTCACGCAATTGACTATAAATTTGAATGATGAGTAATGAATGACCGCCCAATTCAAAAAAGTTATCGTATATACCTACTTTTTCTAGATTAAGAGCTTTTTGCCAAACAGTCGCGATTGTTTGTTCTAACTTATTTTGTGGCATTGCATATGCAATATTAAGGTCTGGGCGAAGACCTTCTGGCGCGGGTAATGCGTGGCGGTTAACCTTACCGTTGGGTGTGATCGGCAGTGATTCTAAGAGTACAAAGTGACTCGGTAACATATAATTGGGCAGCTTTTCTCGGAGGAAGCAGCGCAGTTCGCTATTGGTGGGGACTTGTTGCTTTTTAGGGACAAAATAAGCAACTAAACGTTTGTCACTTGGTTGGTCTTCGCGGGCAATGACCACCGCCTCCTGCACTTGAGGATGTTTGGTCAACACTGCTTCAATTTCTCCCAACTCTATACGGAAGCCGCGAATCTTGACTTGGTTATCAATTCGACCAAGATATTCGATGTTACCATCATCTAAATAGCGAGCTAAATCTCCAGTTTTATAAAGTCGTGCCCCTTCTTTCTGGCTAAAAGGGTTGGCGATGAATTTTTCTTGGGTGAGTTCTGGACGGTTGAGGTAGCCTCTCGCTAAACCATCACCACCAATGTAGAGTTCTCCGGGTACGCCTATGGATACTGGTTGGAGGTGTGAGTCTAAAATGTATATTTGGGTGTTACTTATAGGACGACCAATGGCATAAGGGGCATTTTCGTTTCTTGCTACTGTTTTGTTTGCTCCTACTTGGTAAATTGCAGACCAGATAGTGGCTTCTGTTGGACCATACAAATTCCATAATTCGCTACCAGTTTCTAGAATTTGATGGGCTAGTTGAGCAGATAATGCTTCACCACCGCAAAATACTTTCAAGGGATAATTAGAAGACCAACCACCAGCTAATAGCATTTGCCAAGTAGCTGGTGTGGCTTGCATAGCGGTTGTCTTCGACTCGAATAATTTAGACAACAGTAAATCCGCATCAGTAGCTATTTCACGGGGAACCACAATAACTTTTGCTCCTACCATTAATGGCAGATAAAGTTCAAGGGCTGCAATATCAAAGGAAATGGTGGTAACTGCATTGAAAGTATCTTCCTGAGTTAATCCCGGAAAATAACTCATAGAATTTAAGAAGTTGACCACACTGTGGTGGCATATTTGAACTCCCTTCGGTAGTCCTGTAGAACCAGAAGTGTAGATGACATAAGCCAAATTATCCGCACCTACACCAACATCAAGATTTTTCTTCTGGTGTTGCTCAATTGTCCCCCAATCACTATCCAAACAAACCACCTGTGCAGTAGGTGACGGCAAAGATGACAACAACGGTCTGTGAGTAAGCAACACCTCGACACCCGAATCCGCTAACATATAACTCAACCGTTCAAGGGGATAGCTGGGATCAAGAGGTACATAAGCACCACCCGCCTTGAGAATGCCTAACAATCCCACCACCATCTCAATTGAACGTTCGACACAAATACCCACCAACACTTCTGGCTCTACTCCCAAAGTCTGAAGGTAATGCGCGAGACAGTTCGCTTGATCATTCAACTGTCGATAAGTCAATTCTTGCTGTTCAAATATTACTGCGATCGCATCCGGTGTTCTCTTTACCTGTTCCTCAAATAGTTGATGAATACACTTATGTTTTGGATATTCCCTCTGGGTATCATTCCACTTCATTAACAACTGCTGACGTTCAGTGGCACTTAACAAGCAAACCTGCTCATATTGCTCTTCGGGTTGAGTAACCATTGCCTCGAAAATTTTGAGGTAATAACCACTGATACTTTTCACCTGTTCAAAGCTAAACTTGCTTGGGTCGTAAGTGAGGTTTAAGGAGATTTCACCCGTTATCGGATTAACAGGAAATTGAGATGCAAATGTAAAATTGTTTTGCTCAAAAGATTGCCCCCCTAACACCTCCAAGTTATCAATGCCAGATAAACCTTGGTAAACATGAAAATTAACATAATTGAACATTGTTTTGAATAATGGCTGTCCTAATCCCACTTTCTGTTGTAATTGTGCCAAGGGATATTTTTGGAAAGGCAATGCCTCTCGCTCATTTTCAAAAGTTTGCTCTACCAATTCAACCCAAGTTCCCCCATTTAGTTGCATTCGGAAAGGTATGGTATTAAGAAATAAACCCAGAACACGCTCGCTATCTTCCGCAGCTGGTCTTCCATGAGTCACCACCCCAGTGGTAATATCTGCTTCATTGCTCAAAAAGCTCATTACTCTCAAATGAGCAGCTAGCAGAACACTTTTGAGGGGTACTCCAACCTTTATGGCAAAGTGTTTGAGTTGTGCTGATAAAGCTGGCGATATTTCAACTGCTTGCTTACCGACCTGTTCTACTGAGCTATGCTGTTGACTATCTAGCAAACGAGGTAGTTTAGTCGCGGTAAAGTCTGCTAGCTTTTCATGCCAGTACCGTTGGCACTCCTTAGACTGTAATGTTTCTTGTTCCAAAGCCACATAATCTCGAAATGTTAGACTTGGAACTGTTCGCAGAGGCGGTATTGTCTCACCGAGTAGGAAGAAATAGTGTTGAACTAATTCTGTCATTAAAGTTGCCAAACTCCATCCGTCTAAAATGGCATGGTGAAAGCTGAAGCTTAAGTTAAAGGTGTCACAACTGCGTTGATGGATATAAAAGCGTGCCAATGGGGGAGTATCCCAAGAAAATGATCGCTGTTTTTCTTGTCCAATCCAAGTAGTAATGTTGCTCTCTTGTTCATCTAATGGTAAACAACTGAGGTCGTCAACAGGTAGTTCAATGCTTACTTGAGAATGAACCAATTGTAGTGGTTGTGAAAATTGATTCATGGCAATGCTAGTACGTAGCACTGGATGACGGGTGACAATCTCTTTTATGGCTGAATGCAGAATTTGGATGTTGAGGGGAGCTTGTAGATAATAGCTGAAAACATCGTGGTAGACGGCAGTCTCAGGAGCATATTCACTATGGAAAAGCATTCCCAACTGTAGCCTTGTCAATGGGTAAGCATCTTCAATCTCATTTGGTAAAGACTGGCGTTCTTCTGAGCTAATGAGACTGAAAGGGGCAGTTTTTAATATACTTGGGGATAGGTCTGACTGTTGGGTTACCCCAACGAGGTCGTAGATCGTCTGATGGTTAAATATCTGTTTTAGGGACAGTTTTAATCCACTTTTGTCAGCTTTAGCTAACACTTGCACAGCACGCAAAGAATCTCCACCAAGCGCAAAGAAATTGTCATAGATACCCACTTGTTCAACTCCAAGTACCTCAGACCAAATCTGTACAAGCAGCTCTTCTTCTAGAGTATGAGGAGCAACAAAGTTAGCATTTGATTCAGAGTTTTGTGAATCTATTTCCTTCAGTGCTTTTCTATCTACTTTGCTATTGGGAGTTAGGGGTAGAGTGTCAAGAATGACGAACACAGAGGGTAGCATGTAAGCAGGCAATTGCTGTTGCAGGAAGTCCCGTATTTGGTTAGTGCTGAGGGTTTTCTGATTACTGACTACATAGGCGACCAGACGTTTATTTTCAGAATTATCAGCAATAGCAATGACCACGGCTTGTTGAATCTGGGGATGAGTACTTAGAACTGCTTCGATTTCGCCCAGTTCGATGCGGAAGCCGCGAATCTTGACTTGCTCGTCGAGCCGTCCGAGGAATTCAATGTTGCCATTGGGTAAGTAACGCGCGAGGTCGCCAGTTTTATATAACCGTGCTGATTTCTCAGACGAAAAGGGATTGGGGATGAATTTTTCTAAAGTAAGTTCGGGACGGTTGAGGTAGCCTCTGGCCAAGCCATCGCCCCCGACGTATAGTTCTCCAGCCACCCCAATCGGTACTGGTTGCATATGTTGGTTTAGGATATAGACTTGGGTGTTAGCAATCGGCTTGCCAATAGGAATAGTCTGCTGGATGTCTTGGTCTTCAACAAGCGTGTAGCAACAGGTAAAGGTGGTATTTTCCGTTGGACCATAGCCGTTAATCAAGCGACAGCAGGGATGCCGTTGCCGAAACTGCAATACATGGGCAACGGATAAGATATCTCCTCCGGCTAATAGTTGTTGCACTGAGGACAAGGCATCCAAATATTCTTCTACTATCAGATGAAAAAGCCCTGCTGTCAGCCACAAAAATGTGATTTGGTGTTGATGCAAGATTTGCACTAGCAGGGCTAGGTCGAGAGCTTGGCTGGGAAAGATAACTAATTTACTGCCATGAAGCAAGCTTCCCCACAGTTCTAAGGTGGAAGCATCAAAGGTAATGGGAGCCAATTGGAGGAAAACTTGTTCAGAGTTAAAGTCGGCGTAATTAGTATTGTGTAATAGTCTAACTACACTACGATGAGCCGTATAAACCCCCTTGGCAGTTCCAGTAGAACCAGAAGTATAGATGACATAAGCCAAATTATCTGCACTGACACTATTAGCCAAATTTTCTTGACTATGCTGCTCGATTACTTCCCAATCAGTATCTAAACAAACCGTCCAGGCAGTTTGAGATGGAACTGATGACGACAAACTGTCTTGCGTCAACAATATTGCCACCTGGGCATCGTCCAACATATAACTCAGCCTTTCTATCGGATAATTGGGGTCAAGAGGCACATAAACTCCACCTGCTTTGAGAATCCCCAACAATCCCACCACCATCTCCAAGGAACGTTCAACACAGATACCAACCAATACTTCTGATCCTACACCGAGGGTTTGGAGATAATGGGCCAGACAGTTTGCTCGCTCATTCAACTGTCGATAGGTAAATTCCTGCTCTTCAAATACCACTGCTACTGCATGAGGTGTTTTCTCTACCTGTTCCTCAAATAATTGATGGATACACTTATCTTTTGGATATTCCCTCTGGGTATCATTCCACTCAAATAACAACTGCTGGCGTTCAGCGGCACTCAGTACAGGTAATTCAGAAATTTTTTGCTGGGGTTTAGAGGCGATCGCACTACACAAGTTCTGGAAATGAGCAGTCATGCGTTCAATGGTTGATCGATCAAACAAGTCAGTGTTGTAATCCCATGACCCCACCAGTCCTTGGGCAGTGTTCTCGAATGTTAAAATCAGGTCATACTTTGCCGTTTTGTTGTCTATAGCCAACGCACTCAAGCTTAAACCTGGAATCTCCATCTCTGCCATCGGAGCATTTTGGAGGACAAACATCACCTGGAACAATGGTGTATGGCTTAAATCACGTTGGGGTTGCAATGTATCTACCAATAGTTCAAAAGGCAAGTCTTGATGAACATAAGCATCCATTGTTACTTCCCGAACTCGCCCGAGTAATTCGCTAAAGGTGGGGTTGCCCGAGACATCAGTACGTATCACTAAAGTATTGACGAAGAAGCCAATTAATCCTTCAATTCCACTGTGATTGCGGTTAGCAATGGGCGAGCCGACCAATATATCCACCTGCCCTGTATAGCGGTAAAGCAAGATATCAAATGCTGCTAACAGCGTCATGAATAAAGTGGCTCCTTCTCGCAAACTGAGTGAGTTGAGCGCTTGAGTTAGTTCACTGGCCAGAGTAAAAGATTGACGTGCTCCTCGGAAGGTTTGTACAGCAGGTCTTGGTCGATCCGTAGGCAGTTCTAATAAAGCTGGTGCACCAGCAAGTTGTTGTCGCCAATAAGCGAGATGGGACTCAAGTATTTCACCTTGCAACCAATGGCGCTGCCACACGGCAAAATCGGCGTACTGAACAGTTAGTTCCGCAAGCGGTGTTGGCGTAGCGTTTCGTAGAGAAGGCTGCTGATTACAAAACGCAGAGTAAAAAGTGACTAACTCTTGGACAAACACACCCATTGACCATCCATCAGAGACAATGTGGTGCATACAATACATTAATATGTATTCTGTCTGTTCTAATTTAATCAAATTCACCCGCACTAAAGGTTCCTTTGCTAGGTCAAACGGGCGTTTTGCTTCTGCTGTTGCCAATTGATGAATGGAGATTTCTCGTTCAGTTACTGACAGATTTTGCCAGTCTACTATTGTCAGTGAAAAGGAACAAGTTGGGTGAATGATTTGAATTGGTTGTCCATCAAGTGTAATGAAATTCGTGCGTAAAACTTCGTGGCGGCGGATGATTTCGCTGAAACTTTGTTGTAAGGCACTCACATTCATCTGACCAGTAAAGCACACTCCCCCTAGGATATTGTAAGCAGCACTATCTGGTTCTAGCTGCTCCAATAGCCACAACCGCTGTTGAGCAAATGATAGAGGAATTGGCTGATTTCTAGAGGCTGGTTGAATCGATGGAATTTTATTTGCTTTCTCTGTTAAAGAAGTTCCTTTGTGGGCTTGTAGCTTTTTTACCAGAAGTTCCCGCTTTTCTGTAGAGAGATTGTTAAGGCGTTTTTGAATCTTATTCATAAAATATTTATTTATTATTAGCTAATTGAGCCTGTATTTATGAGGTTGCTGTAATAGAGTTTATTTCAAAAAAAGTTCTTTTTGCCCAAATAATCTTTCTGCTATAATTCCTTGAGCAGTACACGTTTCGACTAATTTGTTAGAGTCAATAATCGGACGAGAGTCTTCAGTATACTGAATAGATGTAAGAAAAGTTAACCAAGGCTCTTGTCCCATAGCATACACGTAAACTTCTTTAGGATTTAATTGCTTGACTAAATCAATAGCTTTTTCATAATTCGAGCCATTAGCTCTTCTTGATTGATCCATTTTTCTTGGTAATGGTTGAGTTAACAATGAACCATATAACCAAGTCAATGGTCCTCCATCACATTCCATTCCTAAAAATAGTACATCAACATCATTTCCTAAAAAGTTATGTATATATTCATAAACTTTAGGTTGAAGATTATTTGAATCGGCTGCTATACATATAATCCTTCCTTGTAACCTAATCACATAGGCAATTTTTGTTCTAATATTGAGATCTCCATGCTCGCCAAAAAAAGGTAAACCAATAATCATTCCTCCTGCAATTTCCATAGTTTCCATTTCATCAATTTCTCTAACTTTTTCTTTGTCAAAACCTATATTCTGCAAAACTAATTTTAAAGATGGATCTGCCAATCCGCCGCCATTATTCTTTGGCACAATCACATTCTTAGTTTTATGGCGCAACTGTAATAAGGTTTCAAACATACAATGGTCTTGATGATTGTGAGTAACTAATATATAGTCGATACAATCTGGTAGATCGGCATACGTATAACGATTAATTCCAGTATCACACTTATAGCTAATTATCGGATCGCACAAAATACTAATACCTTTCGACTCAATTAAAAGGCAAGCATGGCCGAAGTAACGGATTCTTACATCGTCACCAATATATTCAGTGGATTTGTGCGGCTCTTCTTGCGTAAATAATGATGTAAATAACTCATAATCTTTAGTTTTAATATTTAGCTTTTCTTCAATGCTACTTAATAAACAGGGAACATCTTTCATCTTAAATAACTCATCTATTACCTTGCAGCTAAAAGGTATACTTAAATGTAAGCAGCTATCATCCTCTAACCTGGGAGTGCTAAATACGAAATTACGTTTATCTGGATTGATCAAATAGAGTGCTATACTCTGTGCAGATTGGTTGTAATATAAACTTTGATAGAGTAGCCCTTCTATAAATCGAATTGAAGGATGATTATTTAAATCATAAATCAATTCGACATAGCCTTTTAAAACTTCAGGGATTTTTTGATAGACAGGTTCAAGAGAATAACCTGTAGCTTCATTTGTTAACATCTTATCAAGAGTTTTAATAGCTTCTGCAAGTTCTAACATATGAGCTTGTTCTTTGATCATTTTGTCCATCAAAGCCTTAATTTCATCAACTCTACTTGTGTCATAGTTAATAAATGGACCTCCTAGCATTGCTGGATTTTTAAGCGCAGAAATATGTACTTGCGGTGTTGATACAAACGACTGCATTATTTTTAAATGCGAATGTGCTATGAACATGGCAGCCGTAGCAGGTGAAATCAAATATGGCCAGGCATACCATTGATTAATCAGAGGTTCTACTACTACGTTGTGTTTAAGGTATAATTGCTGATTTTTCATGATTGTTTTTTTGAAATTAATTGGATTTGAAACTGGCAGATTATGAACAGGGCTAAATCGCTATCCAAAAGTCAAATTCATACCAACTAATTAGCAAATTAGCGGTTAATGGTCTTGTGTGAGCAGTTGCTTTACTTCGTCATCTGATAACTCGTCGAACTCGTCTAACATTTGCTCTAGTATGTTACTTTCTGCTTGCTCAATTTTTTGGACAACGGCTACTTCAGCTAGCTGGGCGATGGTAGAGTTTTCAAACAAGCTACGCAAAGGCAATTCAAGGGAAAATGCTTCGCTCAACCGAGTAATAACTTGAGTAGCGAGTAAAGAATGCCCCCCAAGTTCAAAGAAGTTATCGTGAATCCCCACTTGCTCTACTCCCAGCACATCAGCCCAGATGCCTGCTAACATTTCTTCAGTGGGATTGCGTGGGGCCACAAACCCAACTTCTAATTCCCGACGAGATTCAGGTACTGGTAATGCACGACGGTCTACTTTGCCGTTAGGAGTCAGTGGTAAGGCTGTCAAGAACACAAATGCAGTTGGCATCATGTACTCTGGCAGTTTTTGCTTGAGGAAGTGACGCAGGTCACTCACTGTTAGCGTCTGTTCTTGGTGCAAAACTAGGTAGGCAACTAAGCGTTTATCCTGTGGTACATCTTCCCGCACCATAACTACAGTTGAGCGCACTTCTGGGTGTTGATCGAGCACTGCCTCTATCTCACCTAGTTCAATGCGGAAGCCACGAATTTTCACCTGCGAGTCCATGCGCCCCAAGAACTCGATATTCCCCGAAGCAAGATAACGTCCTAGATCCCCCGTTGTATACAACCTTGTTCCTGGTTGGCAATCAAACGGATTGGGTAGGAATTTTTCTGCTGTCAACTCTGGCCGATTGAGGTAGCCACAAGCCAAGCCGTCGCCGCCAATGTACAACTCGCCTGCAACCCCAACAGGCACTGGTTGTAAATTCCGATCTAAAATATAAACTTGGGTGTTAGCGATCGCGCGACCGATGGGAACTGTGTTACCTAACTTGGCTGCTTGTGTCACCGAGTAGCAACAGGTGAAAGTTGTATTCTCCGTCGGACCATAACAGTTGATCAACTGACAATTTTCTAGCTGACACGAAACTTTTTGAACGTGAGCCACCGATAAAGCATCACCTCCAGCTAAAAGCTGACGTACAAGCTTTAAATCCTGGATTTGCTGATCTACCATCTGCTGAAATAGACCAGCTGTCAGCCACAAGGTAGTGACTTGGTATTGCCTAATGCTTCGTCCCAACTCCATCAAAGATGGTATATTTGGCGGCATCACTACTAACCGTGCACCATTGAGTAAGCAACCCCAAATCTCAAAAGTTGCTGCGTCGAATGAGAAAGGAGCCAGTTGTAGAAAAATTTCCTCTTCGGTCAAATTGACATAGTTGGTTTGTTTGACTAAGCGTACAACCCCGCTATGTCTCACCGTCACTCCCTTAGGCTGACCTGTAGAACCTGAGGTATACATCACATAAGCTAAGTTACTTGGAACCACACCACTGATAAGATTCTCTTTACTACAATGAGTGATAGTTTTCCAATCTGAGTCTAGACAAATCACTTGTGCCCAGGAGGATGGTAGTGAGTCTAGCAAAGACTCTTGGGTCAACAGCACTGGTGATTGAACGTCCTCTAATATAAAGGATAGACGTTCAACAGTATAGGTCGGGTCTAGTGGCACATAAGTCCCACCCGCTTTGAGGATGCCTAATACTCCCACTACCATCTCAATCGAACGTTCTACACAAATCCCCACGAGCACTTCTGGTCCCACACCAAGGGTTTGCAGGTGATGTGCTAGTTGGTTGGCTGTTTGATTTAATTGCTCGTAGGTCAACTGCTGATTCTCAAACACCACTGCCACCGCTGAGGGTGTTCTCTCTACCTGCTGCTCGAATAACTGATGAATACATTTATCAGTGGGATATTCCGTTGCAGTATTATTCCACTCGGTTAACAACTGATTACGTTCGGCTGCATTCAAGAAGGGTAATTCATCCACAGTTGCTTGTGGATTTTCCACAATTGCTGACAGCAAGTTCTGGAAATGAGCTGCCATGCGTTCGATGGTGCTGCCATCAAATAAGTCAGTATTGTACTCCCATGACCCTACCAATCCCTGAGAGGTTTCGGTGATTGTCAGTGTTAAATCAAACCTAGCAATCGTGCTTTCTAGATTTAACTCACACCAGGTACAACCAGGTAATTCTAATTCGCTCATTGGTGCATTCTGCAATACAAACATCACCTGGAACAGGGGAGAATGACTTAAGGAGCGTTGTGGTTGCAATGCCTCAACTACCTGTTCAAAAGGTACATCTTGATGTTCATAAGCTTTGAGTGTAGTTTCCCTGACTTGTGCTAGTAAGTTCTGAAAACTGGGATTATCTTCAAAACTGGTTCTCAACACCAAGGTATTCACAAAAAAGCCAATCAGTGACTCTATTTCACTGCGGTTACGATTAGCAATTGGTGAACCAATTAAAATATCTGATTCACCACTGTAACGATATAGTAAAGTGGCAAACGCTGCCAGCAGGGTCATAAATAAGGTTGTACCCGATTCCCGAGACAGGCTTTGTAACTTCTGTGTCAGTTCAGTATTTAAACTAAAATTTTGGGTAGTACCCTGGTAAGTTTGCACACTTGGACGAGGACGGTCAGTAGGTAATTGTAATTGGGATGGAGCATCATGCAATTGAGAAAGCCAGTAACTTAGTTGAGTTTTTAGGACTTCTCCACTCAACCATTGTCTCTGCCAAACTGCAAAGTCGGCATACTGGATAGGTAATTCTGTTAAGGGGGATGATTCTCCTGCATAAAAAGCTTGATATAAACTAGATAGTTCTTGAATGAATACCCCCATTGACCAACCATCAGAGACAATGTGGTGCATATTCAGTAATAATACATATTTTTCAGTATGTAACTGTACTAAAGTACACTTAATTAGTGGTACTATCTCTAAGTCAAAGGGGGTAGTTGCATCCAGTTGTGCTTGTTGCTGTAGGACAGTTTCCCGTTCTGTAACTTCTAATTGCTGTAAGTCCACCACCTTGATGTTCATGGTGGCTTGTGGGTGAATTACCTGTATTAATTTGCCATTCACAGTTAGGAAGCTGGTGCGTAGTATCTCGTGGCGGCGTACTATTTCTGATAATGCTTGTTGCAAGGCATTAATATCCAAGTTTCCACTTATACGGACTGCCCCTGAGATGTTGTAAATAGCAGAAGCTTCTTCTAGTTGATTGAGAAACCACAGCCGATCTTGGGCAAAAGATAGGGGTAATTCTTCGCTCTGTGTTCTTGGTTGAATAGGGGGAAGACTTAATCCCCGATCGCTAGTGCGTAACTGAGTTAATGTTTGCTCTAGTTGAGCTACGGTAGGAGAAGAAAAAACTGCCCTTAGTTCTATTTTTACATCAAAGGCTACTCTGAGTCGGGAAATTAATTGGGTTGCTAGTAAGGAATGTCCCCCTAAGGTAAAGAAGTTGTCGTTGATGCCTACTGTTTGGATATTTAGAACAGAAGCGAAGATGTTGGCTATTATTTCTTCAGATGGTGTACGTGGTGCTACGTATTTATCTTCTCGGTTAATTTCTTTATCAGGTGCTGGTAGTGCTTTACGGTCTACTTTGCCGTTGGGTGTTAAAGGTAGGGTGTCTAAAATGACAAAGGCAGAAGGCACCATATATTCTGGTAGCTTTGAAAAGAGGAATTCACTTAGTTGCTTGGTGGTGAGTAATTCATCTTCACTGACTATATATGCTACTAAACGTTTGTTATCCGAGATATCTGTTGTGGCAATGACTACCGTTTGTTGAATTTGGGGATGGGTATTGAGGACGGATTCGATTTCCCCAAGTTCGATACGGAAGCCGCGAATCTTTACCTGATGGTCAATGCGACCAAGAAATTCAATGTTAGCGTCATTATCGTAACGAGCCAAATCCCCTGTTTTGTAAAGGCGTTCGGATTTGCGATCGCAGAAAGGATTTGGGATGAATTTTTCGCTAGTTAGTTCTGGGCGGTTGAGGTAGCCTCTGGCTAAACCATCGCCTCCAATGTACAATTCTCCGGGTACGCCTATGGGTACTGCTTGGAGGTGTTTGTCTAGGATATAAACTTGGGTGTTGGCAATGGGGCGACCGATGGGGACTAGCTGACGATTTTCTTGGATCTGACATTGCCAAAAAGTTACATCAATCGCTGCTTCTGTTGGTCCATAAAGATTGTGAAGTTCACATTCAAAGTGCTCAAAGAAGCGTTCAGTAAGTTCAAACGGTAGTGCTTCTCCACTACAAATGACTCGCTTCAAGCAACTGCAATTTCCACAGTTGGGTTCTTGCAGAAAAACTTGAAGCATGGATGGTACAAAATGTATCGTCGTAATTTGCTGAGTAGAAATTAGGTTGACTAAATAAGTACTATCTTTATGTCCTTCTGGTTTAGCGATTACAATCCTTGCTCCAGTTAGTAAGGGCCAGAAAAACTCCCACACTGAAACATCAAAGCTGAAAGGAGTTTTTTGCAAAACGCGATCGCTACTCGTTAATTGATAAGCGTCTTGCATCCATAGTAAACGATTGCGAATTCCCTGGTGGGTATTCATTGCTCCCTTCGGTAGTCCAGTAGAACCAGAAGTGTAGATGACATAAGCCAAATTATCCGCACCTACCCTAACATCAAGATTCTCCTGACTGTGTTGCTCAATTGCAGAACAATCACTATCCAAACAAACCACCCGTGCAGTATGTGATGGCAAAGATGACAACAACTCAGAGTGAGTAAGCAACACCTCCACACCCGAATCCGCCAACATATAACTCAACCGTTCTTGAGGATAGCTAGGGTCAAGGGGTACATAAGCACCACCGGCCTTAAGTATCCCCAACAGTCCAACCACCATCTCAATCGAACGTTCTACACAAATCCCCACGAGCACTTCTG
Source organism: Cylindrospermum stagnale PCC 7417 (assembly GCF_000317535.1). NCBI lineage: Bacteria > Bacillati > Cyanobacteriota > Cyanophyceae > Nostocales > Nostocaceae > Cylindrospermum > Cylindrospermum stagnale. The sequence goes on along the minus strand of NC_020050.1, from coordinate 73,180 downwards.
ATCCCACACCAAGGGTTTGCAGGTGATGTGCTAGTTGGTTGGCTGTTTGATTTAATTGCTCGTAGGTCAACTGCTGATTCTCAAACACCACTGCCACCGCTGAGGGTGTTCTCTCTACCTGCTGCTCGAATAACTGATGAATACATTTATCAGTGGGATATTCCGTTGCAGTATTATTCCACTCGGTTAACAACTGATTACGTTCGGCTGCATTCAAGAAGGGTAATTCATCCACAGTTGCTTGTGGATTTTCCACAATTGCAAACAGAATCTCCTGCCACTGTGACCCCATCAGGACGAGCATAATCCTACACACACCATTCAGGATATTACATCAAGATGCCAGATACTCCATACTATTTATCCATGAAAGACATTATTGGATGTAAACTTGCATTACTGGGAGATGGAAGGAACCATTAATACCCAAAACCAGGTAATTCTAATTCGCTCATTGGTGCATTCTTGCAATACAAACATCCCCTGGAACAGGGGAGAATGACTTAAGGAGCGTTGTGGATGCAATGCCTCAACCTACCTGTTCAAAAGGTACATCTTGATGTTCATAAGCTTTGAGTGTAGTTCCCTGACTTGTGCTAGTAAGTTCTGAAAACTGGGATTATCTTCAAAACTGGTTCTCAACACCAAGGTATTCACAAAAAGCCAATCAGTGACTCTATTTCACTGCGGTTACGATTAGCAATTGGTGAACCAATTAAAATATCTGATTCACCACTGTAACGATATAGTAAAGTGGCAAACGCTGCCAGCAGGGTCATAAATAAGGTTGTACCCGATTCCCGAGACAGGCTTTGCAACTTCTGTGTTAGTTCAGTATTTAAACTAAAATTTTGGGTAGTACCCTGGTAAGTTTGCACACTTGGACGAGGACGGTCAGTAGGTAATTGTAATTGGGATGGAGCATCATGCAATTGAGAAAGCCAGTAACTTAGTTGAGTTTTTAGGACTTCTCCACTCAACCATTGTCTCTGCCAAACTGCAAAGTCGGCATACTGGATAAGTAATTTTGGTAAAGAGGATGGAACTCCAGCACAACTCGCTTTATATAAACTAGATAGTTCTTGAATGAATACCCCTATTGACCAAGCATCATAAACAATGTGGTGTATACAAAGTAGGAATACATAAAACTCTCTCTCTAGTTGCACCAAAGTAAATCGCAACAACGGACCATTGGCTAGGTCAAAGGGTCGTTGAACTTGTTTAGATAACTGTTGTATGAGAGCAGACTGCTCAACTTTTGGCAATGCTTGCAAGTTTACAATTGGTAAGGTTATTGCCAAACTAGGAGCGATCGCCTGAATAGGATAGCCATCCTGATTGGGAAAAGTGGTGCGTAGAACTTCATGGCGCTGTATAATTTCTTGCAAGCTCTGCTCTAAATGACTAATCTGAAGCAAACCCTTAATGCTTACGGCAAAAAACTCGTTATAGGTAGTACTTCCTCCCTCAATTTGGTGTAGAAACCACAATCTTTGCTGATTCAACGACAAAGGGATAGTTCCGTTCCTTGAAATGGGTTGAATAAGTTCAAGAGTGAAAGTTGAGACGAGACTGGTCTTTTGCAGAAACGCGATAATTTCATCTTTACGTTCAGCTAACTCAGCACGTATGTCTGGTATTAGTGCTCCTTTAGGGGCATTACAGTGCAGGTGAACATCTTGTGCAGGAGAGCCGTTAACTTCATCAATCCAAAGTCTAATATCTAAGTCATCTAAATACGACAGAAATTCTTCTATGGGTTTCATAATTTTAGTTTCTAAAAATTACTTGTTCAAAAACTATTTAAATAATAGCGAGATGCTATGCCCACTACAATCCCTTTTTTCCCCAGAATCCGCAGTGCTCTGAAAAATATCTTGCCAGGATAATGATGTCTACGTTGTTAAAATATAACAAAAACTTTTTGTACTTTTCATAGCTTTATCTCCTCTCGCTCACCCACAATATCACTATTTGTTATCTGTTGTTTTTGGGTTGTTAAAAGTTTTTTCTCTACTATAGCAGATATGCCAGCTACTGTAGGTTCTTCAAACAGGTTATTTAAGGAAAGTTCTATTTGAACGGCTTCACGAATCCGAGAAATAACTTGAGTAGCTAGTAATGAATGTCCTCCTAGTTCGAAAAAGTTATCGTAGATACCCACTTTTTCAATACCAAGTTGTTGTTGCCAGATTTCGCTAATAGTTTGCTCAAGTTCATTGTGGGGAGCAACATAAACATTACTAAGTTCAGGTCGTGGGTGTGCGGTTTTGGATATAGTAACTTTTTCTAAGCTTTCAAAAGAGATTTTTGAAAAGGAATCATTTAGCTTAATTCTAGTCGTTAAATCTTCAGTTGATACTGTAACCTGGGGGAATGAACTATTCAAAATACGCATAAAAACATCGGCTCCCTCTGAAGGAAGTAGTGCATTCTGGAGGTATTTTTCTTCAATAATATTGAAATTTCTTTTGACAGCGTTTTTAACTGCCTCTACTGACATTCCAACCTCTTGCCAATCATCCCAGTTAATACTAACTGTGAAAGTTCCATTTTTACAAGTGTTGTAATAAGAAAAAACATCAAGAAATTCGTTGGCAGCAACATAGCTAACCTCACCAAATTTTGTTTTATATAATACAACACCCACAGATGAACAAAGAATCAAAAAATCTATTTCAACATGTTCTAATAGCTTACTGAGTACCAATGTACCCCTCACTTTGGGTGCTAGAACACTTTCTGTCATTTCTTTTACTCTTCTTTGAATAACACCTGCATAATCAACAACCGCAGCAGTATGTATAACACCATTTATTGAACCAAACCGCTGTTGAGCCTTGGCGATCACTGCTTGCATTTGTTCTTCATTAGCTACATCGGCGCTGACAACTAAAATCTCTGCCCCTAATTGTTCGAGTTCTTGAATTTTCCGAATCTTGCGGCTGATATCATTATCTTCACCTTGAGTAGCAAGCCATTCAGCCCATTTCTCTGGTGCCGGAAAAGCTGAACGACCTAACAGAATTAATTTGGCTTGTAAACTCTTCGCCAGATGTTCCCCCAGTGTAAATCCAACACCTCCAAGACCACCTGTAATTAAGTAGACTCCTTGTTCCCTTAACCTGAGCTTTGTTTCACTTGGCTTATTCAATCGAACTGGTTCAAAAGTTTGTACCCAACGGTGAAGACCACGGTAGGCAATAAACAGGTCGGAGGATTTTGCTTGTAGTTCATTGAGTAGCTGGTCTATGAGCTTGCATTCATTTCTAGTTCCTGATTTGGGAAGGACAATATCAATGCTACGACAGCTAATTGAGGAGTATTCTTGCGGAATGATCTTAATTGCTCCCAAAATGGTCGCTTTCTCCGGACACAGTTCCTCTTCTGTAGTTACTGGCTGTACATTATTTGAAATAGCAGTCAGTTGAATCTCATGTATAACATTGTGTTTCCCAAGTGCCTGCGCTAAAAAGATAAGACTGTGCAGCCCTAAATCTTGAGCTTTGTCAACTCCTTCAAGTATTGATATTGTTTGGCTGTTCTTTGTGACACTCCACAAATGAACAATTGTGTTTGGGAATTCTCTTTGCGCTGAAATTTGTCTGACTAAAGTATTGTAGTCATCAGCTTGTTGAGGGTTCAGAGTATATGTGCGATCGCTCTGCTGAGTAAACTCTGCTGCAACTTTAACACTAATAACATCACAATCATCGCGTTCTAATCGTTCTACAATTTGAGAACCCAAACCGCAATCATCAATAAACACTAACCAGGATGATTTCCTTTCCACTAACTCTTCATCTGCAAGAGACACTGGTGGTATAGATGCTTTCCAATAAGGTAAGTAAAACCAGTCAGCGACATCTGGTTTTTTGCCCAGTGATACCTGAGATTCACGGTTATGATCTAACTGTTTTTGAGGTTCAATCCAATAACGCTGACGTTCAAAAGGATATGTAGGTAAGGGAACGCGAAGACGTTTTTGGTGGCTATAAAATCCAGACCAATTTACCTTTACGCCAAAAAGCCATAGCTTGCCTAATATAGTGAGTAAAAACCCTACATCAGATTGACGGTCTTGCGGATGACGTAACGAATTTAGCACAACTTGCTTCGCTGTCTTATCTGAATGCTGTGTGGCTAATGTACTTAACGTTCTTCCAGGACCAACCTCTAGCAGGATTTGCTCAGGTTCTTTCAACAACTGTTGCAGTCCTTCTGAAAAGCGCACACAAGAGCGCAAATGCTTTGCCCAATAATTTGGATCTGTTGCCTGGGAAGCTGCAATCCAGGTGCCAGTGACATTGGACAAGTAGGGAATTTGTGGGGGATTGAGAGTTACTTTTTTGACTGCAAAAGTGAAAGGTTCCAAAATAGTATCCATCATCTCAGAATGGAAAGCATGGGAGGTATGCAGACGTCGGTAGTTTACGCTTTTTTCTGCAAGCTGGTTCTGCAATGTCTCCACATCATCCGTGCAGCCTGAAACCACACAAAGGCATTGTCCGTTAATGGCAGCAATTTGTAGAGACGTTGTATGCAATATCTCTACATTTAGAAGCGCTTGCACCTCTTTTTCTGGAAGATGGATAGCAAGCATTCCCCCTGTTGGCAGTTGTTGCATCAGCTGCCCTCGTGAAGCTACTAAGGCTAAGGCATCTTTTAAAGATAGAACACCAGCTAGAGTTGCTGCTACATATTCACCGATACTGTGACCAATCATTGCTTTTGGATGCACGCCCCAAGACATCCAGAGTTGAGCTAGAGAGTACGCGATCGCAAACAAAGCTGGCTGTGCAATAGCTGTCTGTTTAAGTTGTTGTGCTGCTTCTTGTGCTAATTCCTCTTGAGGATACAATACAGATTGCAGGTCAAATCCTAAATGAGGCTTGAGGATTTCTAAACACAGATCGATGTGCTTGCGAAATGTCGGTTCAGTCTGGTAGAGTTCGCGCCCCATATTCACATACTGAGAACCCTGCCCTGAAAACATAAATACCACAGACCGCTCTTTGAGTTCCTGAAAGCTTGTAAAAACTCGTTGCGGATCGACTAACTCCAATGCGTTTCCAGCTTCATTAAGCTTTTGGCAAACTACAATCCGTCGGTGCTCGAAAGCTCTACGGCCAACAGCAAGCGTATAAGCTACATCAGCAAAGTTAAGATCGGGATGCTGTTTTAAGTACGCAGCTAAGTTTGCAGTCATTTCATCCAGTGCAGAACTGGTTTTAGCAGACAGCGATAGTACTTGCCAAGGTCTAGAATGTTGAAACGCCACATCTTGCGTCTGGTCAACAGGTGCTTCTTCTAAGACAATATGGGCATTAGTACCCCCGATGCCAAAAGAACTGACCCCAGCACGGCAGGGTGTCCCGTCTGTTGTCCATTTGGACAGCGTTGTATTGACGTAAAATCGACTATTGGCAAAATCAATATTGGGTGATGGTTTTTCAAAGTTCAGGCTAGGAAGCAGCAACTTATGCTTCAGCGCTAAGGTAGTTTTGATTAGACCCGCCACTCCAGCGGCTGCATCAAGATGTCCGATATTGGTTTTTACTGAACCGATAGCACAGAAGCCCTTTTTCTGAGTACTAGTTTGAAAAGCTTGGGTCAGTGCTGCAATTTCAATCGGATCTCCAAGAGTTGTTCCAGTTCCGTGCGTTTCTATATACGAAATGTCCTCAGCCTCAATCCCTGCTACTGCTAGAGCCTCTGAAATTACTGCCGCCTGACCGGACTCGCTTGGAGCCGTGTAGCCAACTTTTAACGAACCGTCGTTATTAATAGCAGAGCCTTTGATAACTGCATAAATGTAGTCACCATTTGCCAAAGCATCCTCTAACCTCTTCAGCACCACAATGCCTACACCATTGCCATCGACAGTTCCCTGAGCACGAGCATCAAAAGCTCGGCAGTGTCCGTCAGGAGAGGCAATACCGCCGTTTTGGTAAACATAACCTTCTTTTTGTGGAGTGTAGATGGAAACACCACCTGCCAGTGCCATATCGCATTGATAATTTAGCAAGCTTTGGCACGCCAAATGAACAGTAACCAACGAAGTAGAACAGGCAGTGTTAACGTTAATACTGGGTCCTGTCAGGTTCAATTTATAAGAAACCCGTGTAGGCACATAATCTTTATCATTGCCAATTGAAACTTGTAAATTGCCTGCTGATTCGATGAGGTCGTGGTTTGAAATTAAGTTTCTTGCCAGGTAAATATTCAAACCAGCACCAGCGTAAACACCAATTCGACCGTCGTATACTTCAGAGTCATAACCAGCATTTTCAAGAGCTTCCCAAGCACACTCTAGGAAAAGGCGGTGCTGGGGATCCATCAATTCAGCTTCCTTGGCTGTAAAGCCAAAGAATAGAGCGTCAAACATTTCGATGTCTTCCAACACTCCTTTGGCTTTGACATAGTTAGGAGAATTTAGTAAAGCCGGGTCTACACCTGAAGCGATGAGTTCTTCATCCGTGAAGAATGTAATTGACTCTACACCGTTGACTAAATTTTGCCAAAATTTATCAACGTTGTTAGCTCCTGGAAAACGACCAGTCATGCCAATTATGGCTATAGGTTCTAAAGAGTCCTGAGTTTCCAAATTATACATTTGCTTTCCTCTTCTGCTTTATGAGTTGCTTTTGTCTTTTGATAGCCTCTTTTTGCTTTTTGGCTAACTCATTAATTGGGGCAAGCGCAGTTTGTTCTACATTATTTTCTTGGCTTAAATATTTAGCCAAAGAACTTATAGTTGGATACTTAAACAAGTCAGTGACTAAGATATGACTGCTGAATATTTCTCGCACTTTATTTCCAACTTGAATGAGAAGGAGTGATTGACCACCAATATCAAAAAAGTTGTCATAGATGCCTACTTGTTGTCGACCCAAAATTTCCATCCAAATCTTTGCTAATATCTGCTCTGTAGGAGTACTAGGTGCAACAAAGTCTTCTTCCAAATTACTTGTAGATAAATCTGGTGTAGGTAAAACCTTACGGTCTAATTTACCATTAGGTGTTAGAGGTAAAACCGACTGCATGACAAAAACTGACGGCACCATGTAGTCGGGCAGTTTTCCCTTGAGGAAGCCGCGCAGTTCACTAGTGATAGGGACTTGCTCCGGGTTGGAGACGACATATGCCACTAGACGTTTGTCACCGGGAGTGTCTTCGCGGGCAATAACCACCGCCTCCTGCACTTGAGGATGTTTGGTCAACACTGCTTCAATTTCTCCCAACTCTATACGGAAGCCGCGAATCTTCACTTGGTTATCAATTCGACCAAGATACTCGATGTTACCATCATCTAAATAGCGAGCTAAATCTCCAGTTTTGTAAAGTCGTGCCCCTTCTTTCTGGCTAAAGGGGTTGGCGATGAATTTTTCTTGGGTGAGTTCTGGACGGTTGAGGTAGCCTCTCGCTAAACCATCACCACCAATGTAGAGTTCTCCGGGTACGCCTATGGATACTGGTTGGAGGTGTGAGTCTAAAATGTATATTTGGGTGTTACTTATAGGACGACCAATGGCATAAGGGGCATTTTCGTTTCTTGCTACTGTTTTGTTTGCTCCTACTTGGTAAATTGCAGACCAGATAGTGGCTTCTGTTGGACCATACAAATTCCATAATTCGCTACCAGTTTCTAGAATTTGATGGGCTAGTTGAGCAGATAATGCTTCACCACCGCAAAATACTTTCAAGGGATAATTAGAAGACCAACCACCAGCTAATAGCATTTGCCAAGTAGCTGGTGTGGCTTGCATAGCGGTTGTCTTCGACTCGAATAATTTAGACAACAGTAAATCCGCATCAGTAGCTATTTCACGGGGAACCACAATAACTTTTGCTCCTACCATTAATGGCAGATAAAGTTCAAGGGCTGCAATATCAAAGGAAATGGTGGTAACTGCATTGAAAGTATCTTCCTGAGTTAATCCCGGAAAATGACTCATAGAATTTAAGAAGTTGACCACACTGTGGTGGCATATTTGAACTCCCTTCGGTAGTCCTGTAGAACCAGAAGTGTAGATGACATAAGCCAAATTATCCGCACCTACACCAACATCAAGATTTTTCTTCTGGTGTTGCTCAATTGCGGAACGATCACTATCTAAACAAACCACCCGTGCAGTATGTGATGGCAAAGATGACAACAACTTAGAGTGAGTAAGCAACACCTCCACACCCGAATCCGCTAACATATAACTCAACCGTTCAAGGGGATAGCTGGGATCAAGGGGTACATAAGCACCACCCGCCTTGAGAATGCCTAATAATCCCACCACCATCTCAATCGAACGTTCTACACAAATCCCCACGAGCACTTCTGGTCCTACCTTCAGCGCTTGTAGGTGGTGCGCTAGCTGATTGGCCCGCGCGTTCAACTCCCGGTAGTTCAATTGCTGGTCTTCAAAAATCACGGCTACTGCCTCTGGAGTTCGTTCCGTTTGGACTTCAAACAACTGATGAATACACTTATCCTGGGGATAATCTGTTTGAGTGTTGTTCCACTCCACAAGTAACTGATGTTGCTCAGATTCACTCAGCAGAGGCAATTCAAAAAGGCGTTGTTCGGGATGAGAGATAATCCCTTCTATCAAGGTCTGGAAATGCCCTAGTATCCGGCTAATTGTCACAGCGTCAAATAAGTCTGTGTTGTACTCACAATTCAATATCAGCTCATCGCCAATCTCAATAACATTAAAGCTGATATCGAATCCAGTAAAACTGATAGGTGGAGCGAAAATCTCTGTTTCCATTCCAAACATTTTTGGCACAGCTACAGGTCGCTCCAAGTTAAATATGGTTGCAATTAAAGGGGAGTGGCTTGCTTCCCGACCTAATTTTAGCTGTTTAAGCAACCAAGCGAAAGGATAATCTTGATGTTCGTAAGCTTCTAACAAGACTCCTTTCATTTTGCCAAGATATTCGGTAAATGTCACATTTTCAGCAACACAACTTCTGATGGGCAGTAGGTGAGAACAGTACCCAACAAGCTTTTCACTACCCGCGGAAGAGCGCCCAGAAGAAGCGGTACTTACTACAATATCCTCTTGGTTTGTCAATCGGTGAAGAAAAGCTGTATATACAGAAAGGAGAGTCATAAACGGGGTGCAACCCTTTTTGGTGCTGAACTGTTTCACTTCACGATAAAGACTTGCATTCAGCCGCAGCGTTTGCCTACTACCTCTATAGGTTTTTATTGGAGGACGAGGACGATCTGTTGGCAGGTTTAAAACAGGAGTCGAACTAGTAAATTTTTCCAACCAGTAGGATTCATGGGCTGCCATTCCCTCAGTTTGACTTTGCTGCTCCTGCCAATTAATGTATTCTCTAAATTGCATCGGTGGCTTGAGTTGATCAACTTCACCTTGACACTGTTGTGAATACAATGCACCTAATTCTTGCAGAATAACGTTTATTGACCAGCCATCGACGACAATGTGATGAGCTGTCATAACTAGTAGATGTAGCTGTTCTTCTAATTTAAGAACATAACAACGGAACAGAGGTGCTTGAGTTAGGTCAAAAGGTTTTAGGCTTTCTTGTTTAAACCAATCAGCGACTTTAGACTCACGCTCACAACTATCAACATTTGAGAAGTTAATGCAAGGAATATCAACTTTCAAGAATGGCAATATCTGCTGAAAATCCCCTTGGCTATCGATAGTCGTTCGCAAACCCTCGTGACGCTCTACAACTTTCTGTACTGCTTGATGTAGTACTGTTAAATTCAACGAACCACGTAATTGCAGATTTATAGAGACGTTATGAGCACTCGATGCTTCTTCTGAAATTTGCGCTAAAACCCAGAGTTGTTTTTGTGCTTCTGTTAAGGAGACTGTAATTGCAGCATCAGATACTACTTCATCAGAATCAGGGACTGTTGTTAATGATGTGAATGTTTGAGGAACATTTACAGGTTCTACGATACCCCCAGCAGCCATTGTAGTCGTTTGTGGAAAAATAGCAGCTTCAGGAGTAGAACTCTTAGTTAAGAATGAATTCGGCGAATTGCTTGCAGATCCATTCAAGTTGGGTGAGCGTTTAGGTAAAAAACCTCCTGCTTGCATCTCGACTATGCTCTCTTTCACAGCCTGAATCACATACTGAATATCAGCATCTGTATGCGCTGTGGACAGAAAACAGGTGCGCCCTTCCCAAACGTAGATACCTTTCTCAATTAAGTGGTAGAAAAACAAATCTAAGTTCTTCTTAAAGCTAAAGCGGAACAGCGAGCCAAAATAAACCACTTGAATAGGCACACGCTCTTGTTCAAAGAAGGCATTGAGTGTCTTTGTTAACTGTGCTGTGCGTTGATTTAATTGCTCTTGAAGACTTGCTCCCTGGTTTTTAAGATGCTTAAGTACCGCTCTTGCGGTCGCCAAAGCCAGAGAATATTTGTTAAAAGTACCTGCAAAAAATGTCCTTTCTGCATCAGGATACGAATCATCACCATAGTTCCATTGCCCACCATCAATGCCATTCATCAAAGTAGCCTTACCAGCTACTGCTGCAAACGGCAGACCTCCACCAGAAATTTTACCGTAAGTTGCCAAGTCTGCTTTCACACCAAAGTGTGCCTGTGCGCCGCCTGGATGAATGCGAAAGCCAGTGATGATTTCATCGAAAATCAAGGCTGTACCTGCTTTTGCGGTGACTTGCCTCAAGTGCTGCAAGAACTCTTTGGGTTGTAAATCGGGTCGCCGACTCTGTACGGGTTCAACTAAAACCGCAGCTAATTCATGAGCATGAGCTTCAATATACTCTAATGCACTAGGATCGCCATAATCGAGTACCACAACATCTTCAACTATGTGTGGCGATATACCAGGAGCCATCGGGACAGAAACCTGCTTGTCATCTGATGCTTGTGCTCTAGCTAAAACCCCATCAAAATGCCCATGATAAGAACCTGAAAATAGGACAATCTTCGTGCGTCCTGTTGCCGTTCGTGCTAAACGCAGTGATGTCATTACGGCTTCTGTACCTGACTGACAAAAGGTGACGCGTTCTAGACCAGTCAGTTCGCACAACAACTTTGCCACTTCGCCCGCTAGACTGGATTGGGGACCTAATTGTGTACCAAGTTTTATCTGCTCCTGTAAAGCTTCTATGACAAAGGGCGGATTGTGACCAAACAGATGCACACCAAACCCCATTGTGATGTCTACATACTCGTTACCATCCACGTCCCAAAACTTAGAGCCTTGAGAGCGATCGCAAACAATAGGGTAAACCATTTCCTTGATGGAAGGACGAAATCCAGCCGAAGCTCTGCTGTCAGCTAGAACATGGTGATAAGATTGCTTTGCTCGTTTTGACCCTTGTGTGCGCTTGGTATAACGTGCAACCAATGCTTTTAGATGTTGCTGTTGTTTAGAATTTAGCCCTTCCGCTCCTTTCGCTGTGATTCTTTCCAAATTTAAAGGTTCTTGAGTTCCTGTTCCTTTAACCGCATTGTTTGCTGGACTTGCTGGCTTTGGGGTTGTGATGAATCTTACTTGTGACTCATTTGTTGATGATACAACACGATTGTTTTGTAATAACTGCAATTGTTGAGATATGACTTGAGACGTAAGTTGTAGTTGTTGAGCCATAATTCGCTCAAGTCCTGTTTCAACTACTGATGTTTTATTTACTAACCTGCTCTCAAGCACAGATGTAGACTTCTCAGCTACAGTCGGAGGAGCTGGTTGTGAGAGTTGAGGTAATGTGCCAATTGCAATTTCAGGTTCTAGGGCATTTTCCTGAATAGTTTGGTTGGGCTGATTTTGAGCGATAATTTCAGGCTCTGTTGATTTTTCCTTGATCGCAACTTTGGGCTGATTTTTATCTATATAACTTGCAAGACTGTCAATATTTTTTAACTCTTCAAACATCTGGCGAATAGTCACCTTGATTCCAAAGGTATTTTCAATAGTTCTAACAGCTTCAATCAGAACTATTGAATCTGCACCCATTTCTAAAAAAGGCATATAGACATTAATTTCTGACGAGTCTGTTTGGAGTAAACCAGCTACAAGAGTACATAATTTTGATATTATTTTATCTTTATATATGCTTTTTTGCACAGTATTAAGCTGTGGTTTCACTAGTTGTGTATCTGAGTTTTTCAAATCCATAAAATTGATGTTTCTCTCTTCGTCCGACTCAAACCAATAACGTTTACGCTGAAAAGGATAAGTGGGCAAAGAAATTTTATGTTGTTGGTAGTCGCGGTCATATCCCACCCAATTGACTTCTACTCCTTGAGTGTCTAATATCCCCAAGCTGTTCAATAAAACCTGCCAATCATCTTGCCCATACTGTAATGAAGGTAGCCAAATACTTTTTACCTTCGGTAAGCATCGTTTACCCATACCTGATAAAGTAGGGCGAGGACCAATTTCGAGAAATACTTTATTACCTTGTTCTGCTAGGGCGTTCATTCCCGCCGCAAATTGCACTGGTTCTCTCAGGTGGCGACGCCAATAACTTGCATCTGGGATTTCTCCTGACTTAAAAATTTCACCTGTCAGGTTAGAAATTAAAGCAATTTGTGGGGCTTGAAAGTTTACTGTTGCTGCTTTAGACTCAAATTTATCAAGAATCGGCTCCATCAGTGGTGAGTGGAAAGCATGAGAAACTTGCAAAGGCTTTACGGTAATCCCTTGGGACTGAAACTGCTCAACAGCCGACTGCACGTATTCTTTTAAACCCGAAATAACGATGTTGTTTGGTCCGTTAACAGCAGAAATGGATATACTAATTTCCCTTGATACTCCTGACGGCTCTTTTTCATACTGAGTAAGAATGTTAACTACTTTCTCTTGTTCGGCAAAGACCACAGCCATTTCACCATTATGTGGCAAAGACTGCATTAACCGACCGCGTTCTGCAACGAGCATAAGTCCATCTTCCAGACTGAATACCCCAGCTACACATGCAGCAACATACTCACCTACACTGTGACCTATGACAGCATCTGGTACAATTCCCCAAGAACGCCACAATTCAGCAAGAGCATATTCTAGAGCAAACAGAGCTGGTTGGGTATAGGCAGTTTCATTTAACAAATGAGCTGTCTCAGTCGTACCGTACAGTATTTCAAGCAATGACTGGTCTAAATAGGGTTTCAGGAGTTGATCGCATTGCTGCAATATTTTCCTGAAAGTGGGTTGAGTTTCATAGAGCTTGCGTCCCATCGCATGATACTGAGAGCCTTGCCCTGTGAAGAGAAATACTATCTTAGGGCGATTCGCAATCTCTACAGTTCTATTAATAACTCCAGATGCTTGTTTGCCAGTAGTAAAAGCAGTTAGTTGCTCGATCAACTGTGTAGTAGATTCAGTGACAATTGCCAAGCGGTGGTTGAAGTGCGATCGCCCGACATTAGCAGTGAAGCAAATGTCTGCCAGTGATGCTTTAGGATGAAACCTGACAAAATCTACATAACTCTGTGCCAATTCCTGTAGCGCGTCCTCACTTTTTGTCGAAAGTGTCAACAGGTGCATTTTGCGTTCAAGATCGTTAGGGGAGAAAGTCACAGCAGGCGCTTCTTCAAGAATCACATGGCAATTGGTACCACCAAAGCCAAAGGAGCTTACCCCTGCTAAACGTTTTTCTGTACCAGCAATCCAAGGTTGGCGTTTAGTTGGAATCGAAAACGGAGTTCCTTCAAAAGAAATATATGGATTCAGTTGCTGCAAGTGCAAGTGCGGTGTAATCTCTTTATGTTGTAGTGAAAGTACCGCCTTGATCAGTCCAGCAATTCCCGCAGCAGCTTCTAAATGACCAATATTAGTTTTAACTGAACCAATATAACAAGGCTGCTCTAAAGAACGACCCTCCATTAGCACAGCTTTTAGAGCTCTAATCTCAATGGGATCTCCCAAAGGGGTACCAGTGCCGTGGGTTTCAACATAACTAATCTGCGCTGGTGTTACTCCAGCATTTTTTAAGGCTTGACGGATAACTCTTTGTTGAGAAAGACCATTAGGAGCTGTAAGTCCATTGGTAAGACCATCTTGGTTAACTGCTGAACCTTTGATAATTGCCAGAATATTGTCTTGATCTCTTTGAGCTTCCCAAAGACGTTTGAGGACAAGTACACCACAGCCTTCGCCTCTGACATAACCATCAGCATTAGCGTCAAAAGTTTTACAACGCCCATCTGCTGACATCATACCTGCCTGCGAGAAAACAATATTTAGACTTGGAGATAAAATCAGGTTCACACCTCCAACCAAGCAAAGCTCAGACTCTCCAATCTGCAAACTCTGACAAGCGTAATGTAGTGAAACCAATGAAGAAGAGCAAGCAGTATCTATTGTCACACTTGGTCCATGCAGATCCAGCAAGTACGACAGACGATTGGCAGCAATACTAAAAGCGTTTCCCGTGCCACTATAAGCATTTATACTTTCTAAATCCTTGACTTGCAAAACGCCATAGTCATAGCTGCTGATGCCCATGAAAACCCCCGTCTGGCTCTGAGCTAGTTTGTCTGGTGCTAGTCCAGCATTTTCTAAAGCTTCCCAGGCTACCTCTAAAATTAGCCTTTGCTGCGGATCCATTCGCTCTGCCTCACGGGGGGAAATCCTAAAGAATCTAGGAGCAAACAGATCTACCTGCTCTAGAAAACTGCCAAAGCGGGTATTCATTTTTCCCGGTGTAACCGGTTTTGGATCGTATAAGGTATCAATATCCCATCGCTCTGATGGCACCTCAGTAATGGCGTCCACACCGTTTCTTAGTAGATGCCAGAAGGCTTCTGGGTGGTTAGCACCCGGAAAACGACAGCCAATGCCTATAATCGCTATAGCTTCCATTTCAGACCTACGATAATTTACGTACCTGCAACTGCTTCAAAGGCTAAGTATATTTCTACGGACTGCAAAGATGCTATCCCACTGATTGGTGATTCTATCACTCAGCTGAAGCAACTAACTTAGAGAACTGTTTGAATGTCTTGATATTATTTCTAATAGCTCTGCCAACCGTTCCTCCTGAAGCCATGAGACGCATTTCGCGGTTAATTGGCCATAGATAGTCGAGATTCTCACAAAGTTTACGTATTTCTAAATGAAGACGCTGGTGGCATTTAACTGACTGATGAAAACCTTCGTGTTCTTGACAGAAACATTTCTCAACCCATTGAACGGCTTCTTCGTGAGACAGATTAAATAAAGAGCTCCTAAACACCTTATAAATATAGAACATACCCGATAAATCATCTCCAAAAAAGCGATTCTTGATTACTCCCGATATATGGCTAAGGTTAGTCTTTTGAATGACATAAACTGCCCAATTAACCAGAAATTTTTCGTAAGCAGTTGGCGCTGGGAAGTTCTTATGTAAATCTCGAGCTAGGAATAAAGATGTCGTTGTATGGAAAGATTCATCTAAAAAGTGGTAGTGGGAGATAGCAGTTGGTACTGGAACATACTCGCCTTGCTTCTGAAGTTTTTTGAAATATAAATATATAGTATGTTCTTGATTCTTCAAAAGCATATTAGCAAGATAACGTAACGTATAATATTGGCTAGCTAAGAAGGGTGAACTGCCCCAACTAGATGCAAAGAATCGGATAAAAAAAGAAGGAAGCATTCCGTATCCATGGAAAAAACCATTAGTAGTCGTTACAGATAATTTATTTTTGGCTTCTATTTTTTTAAAATAAGGAGAGACATAATGTTTTCTTTTATAGGAAATTAGGGTCGATAAAAAGCGTAGACTATGATACTGAAAATTTGCAATTTGCAAATTTATTTGACTATTGTTGGCAGGCTTGTTTTCCAGCAAAATATTAGTAAAAGCTTGCTTGCCTAACAAATTTTTCAAAGTTTGGAAATTAACTTTGAAAAAAGCATGAATATGAATACGTTCTTGAGCCGCTTCATGCTCAAGCTGTTCAGCAAGAATTTTATAATTACCGCCTAAAGCAGAGAAACAATCTGCTGTTATTAGGTTATAGTCAATTGTTTCCATTTCACTATAAGCGGTAAGGCTATAGTTTGACATCCAAAATTGATGATTAAGTGCTATTTTTTGAGATGAAGAAGCAACTTCATAAAAGGGTGTTCCGTAAAGAAGTGAAAGTTCAGGAGGATTCCAATAATATTTACTTTGTTCTTCATATTTGAAATTGTGGTCTAGCTCCTTAATTTTCTCAGTGTAGTCAGAATTCAGGTTATTCTGGTAGTTATTTTCAACAATTTTAATACGTTTGATTTCCTTTTCTACAGTAAATTTGGGATTTGGTATACTTGTGTTTGGATCGCTGTTGACATTTTGCATTGTTTTCACCTTATCAAATACTTAATTTTTATTTCGGTTTTTATCAAAAACTTACTGCTTAATAGATAAGCTGTTAGCTAAATACTTTGTTAAAGCTTCAATAGTTGGATAATCGTACAGCAAAGTTGGTTCAAATTCGCATTCAAGCCATTCCTCTATCTCTCCACTCAATCCAATGGCAGACGCAGAATCCATGTTGTAGCAGTCAAAGGGAAGTGTAACATCAATCTCATTTGGATTAATTTTTAATACATTTGTTAGGTAGGACACTAACCACGCTTGAATTTCTGCTGTAGTCTTAAGCTTTTCAGGTGAGGCTTCCACGTGATAGGCATTATTAGTCTCTAAATCAGAGTTACTCATTTGAAAATTCAAAAATTCAACCATTTTTTCATCTCCGTTTATTTTACTAACAAGTATGTCCTTCGTTTTGACGTTTTTTTAGAAATACTTAATTAGTTTAGCGATTGCTAAACTAATTAAAACTTACTTTTTAAAACTTACTTTTCTCACTGCTGACAGATGATAATTGGTTCAAAGTTAATTCGATATCAGACTGCAAATTCATAAATTTGACTTGATGCCGAGGATTTTCACTCCATTCACTGACAACATCCAAATCTCCAACTAGAAATTTAGATCGACAGTCTTGACGTTGAATCTTACCACTAGAAGTTTTAGGGATACTTGCAGTCTTAATCAGTAAGATGCTATAAATCTGTAGAGAATATTCTGCTGTTATCGCTTGGCAAATATTTCTCAGCACCTCACTGGTGTCTAATTTTCGTAAATAACTCCGTTCTAACTCTTGAACAACAACCAGCTGTTCAATTCCATTTACCTCAATCGTAAAAACAGATCCACAACTAGGTCGCAGTGCTGGATGACTCTTCTCTACTGTTAGTTCAATATCCTGAGGATAATAATTTCTTCCTCGGATAATTATTACATCTTTAAGTCGCCCTGTAATGAATAATTCACCATCGTGCAAAAATCCTAAATCTCCAGTGCGTAAAAATGGTTTTGATTCAGTATCAGTATCTTGTAGTTGTGCGTTAAAAGTTTGTTGGGTCAGATCGGGTCGATTCCAATAGCCACCAGCAACAGAAGAACCATGAACCCAAATTTCTCCTACTTGGTCAGCACGACGCAAGGTTAAAGAATTGGGATCAACGATCACAATTTTCTGCTCTAACCAAGTATGACCACAGCCAATAATTTTCCGGCCATCTTTATACTCATTACTAACTGCTACAACCCGATTTTGTTCAAGAGCTGTTCCATCAACACAGAGTACTGTTGGCAAAGCTGTTTTCAAACCCCCAGAAACAAATAAGGTTGTCTCAGCCATCCCGTAGCAAGGGTAAAACGCTTCGTCACGAAAACCACAAGATGCAAAAGTGGTTGTAAATTCTGCCAATGTCTCTGCACGGACAGGTTCAGATCCATTGAAAGCCACTTCCCATCTGCTCAAATCAAGAGTAGAGCGCTGTTCAGGAGTAATTTTGCGAACACATAAGTCATAAGCAAAATTGGGTCCACCACTAGTCGTCGCTTTGTAGCGGGAAATTGTTTGCAGCCAGCGCAAAGGCTTCTGTAGAAATGCTACTGGCGATATGAGAATGCATGATATACCTAAATACAATGGTTGCAGCACATTCCCAATCAGTCCCATGTCATGGAATAAGGGCAACCAACCTACAAAAATAGTTTCTTTTGTATGCCCAAAAGCCTTTTCAATCATTCGCTGATTGTGCAACAGATTACCATGACTCACCATTACCCCTTTCGGTGTTCCAGTAGAACCTGAAGTGTATTGGAGAAAAGCCAGGTCACTCTCGCACAAAGTCGGTTCTTGCCAGTTTGACGCCAAGTCGCTGTTGAGGTTATCGGTAGCTACCCATTGCACAGCGCCTAATTCCGGATTCTTAGCCAACCGCTTCTCTATATTAGCTAAAAGAGATTGAGTGGTCAGCGTCAGTGACACTTGGGCATCTGACACAATCGCTTGCAATCTAGATAATGACTGATTCTGTCGGGGTGGATAAGCAGGAACAGCCACAACCCCAGCATATAAACATCCGAAGAACGCAGAAATGAACTCCAACCCAGGCTGGTAAAGCAGTAAAGCCCGTTCACTAGGAGCTAAAAAGGACTGTAATTGGGCTGCGATCGCCCGTGCCTTTTTATCTAATTGTTGATAAGTCAGACAGTCTGATTCTTTTTCTCCGTTTTCCAAAAATGTATAGCCTCTAAAGTCTGGTTGGTGTAATGCTCTATACCGAAGAATAGCTATTAAAGTAGCAACTTTAGGCAGACTGTGCGGGGAATGATCTACATTAATAATCATGTGAGTTCTATTACACAAACTTGTTTCATTCACCAATAACTATTGCTATATCTTTGTCACTTCAAAGTTCTTCGCAATTCTGGGTTTAGCTATGAGTGTAAGACTTGACTTATGTTTCGGTGGATTGTTGAAATCGTTCTCCGACCCTTGGAGAAGAAAGGTTTCGTCCTCTTGCCAAAGCGTTGGGTAGTTGAGCGCACTTTTGGATGGCTTAATTGCTGTCGGCGTTTAAGCAAAAATTATGAAAGACTACCCAAAACCTCCGAAACATTTATCTATATTGCTGTGATTCATATCATGGTCAGACGACCGACATAATTTTTGACTGGTTTCGACTTTTAAAACATCCTCTCATATTCTCAAAAATGGATAAAGTCGAGCCTAGAAGTAACTTATTAAATCTGTTTGCTACTATATTGTTTCAACAGTTAAATTTCTTCTTCAGCCAAAAGTTGTACTTTTAGCTCAGACATATTATTTCTTTAGGTGTAATTGGGGTATTGCAACGATTCATGAAAAATTACGCTATAGTGAGAAAATGAGTGTCAATTAACCTTGAACAAATAAAATTGCACAAAAAATATGAATGGCCAACAAGAAGAGGTTAAGATTAAAAACTTGGATCACTTGGGAATAGTAGCCGGAATAATTGATGATATAGCGTTTCCCGGTCTGGTGAGGTACATCTTTGAACCTAAAAGCTTTAACTAGCAAAGTCTGGATGTACCTCACTAGCATAGGAAACGCTATATAGGAATTGTCGAAAAGCTCAATAATATCCCTCTTTCAAGAAACACATTCGGTGGGGAGAGAAATAGGAATAAGTTCCAAACCAAGAGCCTGAGCTTTTTGTCGGAGGTTTTTGAGAATCAGTTCCTGGTATTTTTGCTCATAATAGTCCATACCAGGATCAGAATATTCTCCCTTCTTTGTCCAGAGTCGGTAGAACAAACGAGCCAATTTGTGTGCAGTAGCAGTTATTGCTTTGGGTGCCCCCAAGCGAGAACGTAAGCGGCGATAAAATGCACCCAAAGCAGAACGACTGTGAGTCAGGGAAAAAGCCGCCATGCGAAAAGCGTTGGCAGCGCGATTGACAACAGTACGAGTTTGAGAGCTTTTAACCTTACCGCCAGTGACCTTTTGACCAGGACATAAACCCAACCAAGATGTGAAGTGCTTAACTGTAGGAAAGCGTTTTGGGTTTAATCCCACCTCAGATAAAATGGTCTGAACAGTTAAAGCATCAAGACCATCAATGAGTATAAAATCTAACTCCTGCCATCCGATAGAGATACTTATGTAAATCAAAATTTGGGTGATTTGCAGTCGGTTTTTTCCGGCGTTTTCTTCCCTTTATTGGCGGTTCATCTAAAGTCTTAGGTTCAAAAGATGCTAAACATTTTTCGATTTGTGCGTCAACAGCAGTAATCTGTTGTTGGTAAACCTCATACAAGGTCAATTCTTGCTGGAGAACAAATAAATGTTCACGGCGGTAATCACCAGTTAAAGATGCAGCAATATCTGCTGTGCTACTTTTGATGTGTGGGTCTTTGAGGGATGCTAAAACTTGTGGGTCTTGTTCGCCAGCAACGATTGCTTTGATAATCTTCATTCCAGTCAAACCAGTCACATCGCTGATGACTTTGTGGAGATGTAAATTCATCTGGATGAGTGCTTTTTGCATCCGTTGTACATGGGCACTAGCACTTTTGATTAAAGTGTCTCGTTGACGGATATAACTGCGTAGAACACAAACTTGGTCTTCCGGACGAAAAGAACTAGACAGTAATCCATAGGTGTGTAACTTTTGTAACCACTGGCAGTCTAACACATCTGTTTTGCGCCCAGGGACTGTTTTCACGTGATGAGCATTAACTAATTTGACCTCAAAACCCTTGGCTTCTAAAATCTGAAACACTGGAATCCAATAAACTCCTGTGGCTTCCATTGCCACTGTATCTACGCGGCATTCCATTAACCAATCGGCCATTGCAATTAAATCAGGAGTAAAACATCCGAATCGGCGAACATTTTTATCTGCCCTATCAGTGGGGACACAAACCCAATGTTCTCCACTACCAAGGTCTATTCCTGCTGCGTTCTGGTTAATTTCTTCTAAAGTGGATGATACTTTTTCTACAGGGACAGGCTGGTTATTCCCTTGAACGAGTGGCAATTTCATGGCTGCAACTCTCATATGGTTATTATGGATATGTCCTGACCTGGGGATGTACTCATAGATAATCTTTCAAACGGGATAGGAAACTTTGTCCTTCACCAATGTCATAGCCATAAAGCCCCAGAACCATTCTCCTAATCAGGCTCAACACACTATTGTGGGTTCGGTTTTAACTGTCAGGATAATTCTAATGTACCCGTTCATTAGTCGCCTCAAAATAGTTTCTTTCATTCATAGCGGGTGGCAGTGCCGCCTGTGCAGTTGCTTCTAAGAAACCAGATTTTCTGAGGGCTGAGGAATAAGCACAAAACCTAATTGCTGCGCTCTTTTTTGGAGATTATTAACTGTGCGTTCACGATAGCGTCCCCTTTTGGACTCGCTTCACATAAATTGTGCCACCATTCCAGTCTATTTGCTCCCATCGTAAAGATGCTGCCTCTGCCACTCGCAATCCATGACGGTAGATCAACAAAATTAGGGTCGAGTCTCGATGAGCGTGGCGACACTTAGATTTTTTGATAGCTGACCGCATCGCCTCAACTTTTTCCGGTAACAAATGCTCCCTAGTCCTGACCTCGGAATATTTGCGAGAGTTAGGTGATTGACGTTTGACGTTTAAGTTTTTCTGTTTTACCAACTTTCGGTAGTCGAACAAGTTGTTTGCTCATGACCTGGCAATTTGTTTCATCACAGTAATTCGCATTGTGATGTGAAACTAACTGTTGCTGTTTTTGATACAGCGTTTCCGGCTATTATGAGGTACAGTAGCAGCAACTAGCAAACCAGTTTCTTAATTGTTGAGGATTTATTAAGTCGAGTGCAACTGAGATTAGTTTATCAACCATTTCCGTTGTAGTTGGAGCGAAACGGCGTAGAAAAGATTTAAGTTGTGACCACCATAATTCAATTGGATTAAAATCGGGAGAGTATGAGGATAAACAAATAACTTTCGCGCCTACAGCTTCAATCATTAGCACAATTGAATCTAGTTTATGTGCGGATAAATTATCCATGACTACTACTGCTCCTGACCATAAATTTGGCACTAAAAACTTCTCAACAAATAATTCAAATGCCCTGCCATCCATTGAATTATTCATTGTCATTAATGCAACTACTTTGTTAATACTAATTGCTCCAATTACTGTAACTTTTGAACCTCTATAGAAGGGGTTAAGAGAGTAAGCTCTTGTTCCCATTTGTGAACGGGCATGAGTCCTCGTTAACCCAAGTAGAACGCCAGTTTCGTCCAAAAATACTAAATTTTCTGGCTCTATATGTTTGACCTTTTCCCAATAATCTAATCTTAAATTTAAGACTCTAAGAGTCCCGGCTTGGGTACTCCGCTTTGTTTTTTTTTACGATTTAATCCTAATTTCTGTAAGGCCCGACACATTGCACTTCGACCCACCCAATTACCAGTCTTGTCTGCCAAGAATTCACATAACTCTATCAATGTTGCATCTGGATGTGCTTCAACTAATTCCCTTAACTCTACTTCCGCATTTGTTAAATGACTAAATTGTGGTTTCCCTCGCGGCTTTGGTTGTAAATTTCCTTCAAGTTTTTGTTGCTTTACAAGCTTTTGCACTAAACTCTTTGAGACGGAAAATATGTTAGCTACTTTCCTGATTGAGATGTTTTTTTGAAGATGTGCTGCAACTATTTTTTCTCGAAACTCGACAGAGTATGACTTCATTTAAAGGTATTTATATTTTAATTTAGTGTACCTCATAACAGACGCAAGTGCTGTATCAGCAACTCATGTGCAACCACAGCAACTGAACATAAGCGGCACATCAAATCATTTTCAATTGCTTCTTTATTAGTCATAGAGACTCAAAAATAATCTATTACCACCAACAACAGACAAGATTAAAGTCCACTTTACCAAACCAGCATCTGTTCAGCCACCATTCTCAATGAAAAATGCTACAAAATGCCTGGAATATCTAATAAAAATCAGCTTTACATCTAGATCAATAGAGACTATGTTAATGATGGAATTAGCCATAAAAAGGTGGCTTCTCTTTTTTGAGGGAGCCATTTTATTAATGCCTTCAGACATCACTTCATAATAGGCGCTATGACACAGCTACCAAAAACATTAGAGCAGTTTCTGACTCAAGACCCTACCGAAATTGATTTTGAAGTCCACGTACAAGCCCACAGCGTAGATGAATTTATCAAAATTCATGGAACTGAAGCAGTTCATACCATGAAATTAGATGCCATTCCACAGGAATTACAAAATTATCTTCAGGAAAACCCAGGCGTAACAAGCTTTTCTATTCGCATACAACAAGCTGCTGGCAGCGAAGAAGAAACAACAACTATCTATATTCGTCCATTGGATGAAAACGGTATCACCAAGGATTTTATAGTTAGCGGTGACAACTTAATTCCAATTGAATCTAGCTTACTCAAACCCGATTGCACCAGCCCAATCGACGAACTAGAAGAAGCTGCGTAACCGACTCAAAAGCCTGACCTGACTGAACGAGCAAAGGGCACATTTTAATTAATGTGCCCTTTTTAACCTTAAAAAGACAAGACAATTATACTGGCATCACATTACATGGCTAAACATCTCTACTCAACCATTCAGCTAGCAGGAATAGCCCTGATAGTAACTGCGCTAGTCAACCCTTGGAACTTACTACACAATCCTTGGATTAGATGCCCATTAATCCTATTTCTTACAAGCACAGCAATAATGCACGGCGAAGCCAAAGCACAAGACGAAATCCTCAAACACATATCTAGCGAACAAGAGAATCCAGACAAACTTTAAAACAGCTCATCAGGAGGCAAGATTTTGCCTCTCCCAAAAAGTCAATTAACCTTAACCAAGAACAAAACTGAAACCATGAAACTTCAAAATTTTTTAGAAACCAAAGAAAAATGGGGATTTGACGCCATCGGTCAAGACGTAGAGCTAGCTGTACAGGTTCAGTCTCTGTTAATTAACTTAGGGTTTTTAGAACCTCCCGCCGATGGTAAATTCGGTCCAATTTCTATGGCAGCGCTTAAAAGATTCCAAGAACAGTCCAAAACTGGAGAAAATAACTTTTTAGGAGCGGGCACAGCCAAAGCCCTGATCGAAGCTAAACAAATAGCATGGACAAATCTGAAGTTAGGCGATGATATCGCCAGCAAAATTCTGAAATATATGCTGGCACAGAACTATTTAGTTTTCAGCGAGCCTAAGGAATACAACATTGTCTATATAGAGGGAATGAACGAAGACTGGACACTTAATAACGATGCACCCAACGAATTTAACGACTTAAGGATTGTTATTGAAGTAGTAGATGGCATTCCCAAAATAGTAAATCACTGGCAGGCCACGACTGAGCCAGGTAATTATTACACCATCAATCCAATGAATTCATCAGGAGCCGCCCGAATTAAGTTTGGGCAATATAAATCCTGGGCAATTGGTATGCATGGAAATGCAGATAGACATGAAGCGCTAATACAAGTTGCACCAATTACAGTTCATCGCGATTTCAACAAAGACTTCAAACGCACAGGTGACAAACTAGATACCGGACTTTTCGGAGTCAACCAACATTGGGGATACGACATACCAACACATGACATTAAGGATGCCAGTGCCGGTTGCCTAGTAGGTCGTACAAGAAAAGGCCATCGTGAATTCGTAAAAATTATCAAACAAGACCGTCGTTATCTAGCCAATAACAATTACATCTTCTACACCACAGTCATTCCTGGTGACGACTTGTTAAAACAGTTTCCTTGATAGATGTATATGACTCATAAATGCCATGCAGTAGGGTGTGACTGCAACATCCCCCCAAAACATCTGATGTGTCCCACACACTGGGAAATGGTGCCAAAGATTCTACAACAAGCCATTTGGCGCTACTACCGACCAGGGCAAGAAATAGACAAATGCCCCAGCGCCAAATATTTAGAAATCATGGAAAAGGCGATCGTTGCCGTTGCACAATCCACAGTTGTATGAACGTTGGTGACAAAGTTCAACATATCAGTGCAGAGACATTTTTAGGTGAATCAATAGGTTGGATTGTATGGATGCATAACTCTGGTACATTTTGCGACGTACAATTTGACCTTCCTAGAATTACAGCTTTAGAGCATCCCGTGCATGCGAACCGAACTTATAACCGATTCAACGATCCAGTAAGACTGCCATCCGCCTTGCTGAAATTAGTACTTTAACCAAAATGAACCTCTCCTTCTCGATGACCATCAATCTAGCAAAGAAGAAACAAATACCTGATCCTTTAATTTCAGGAATAAAAACCGTCACACGCAGAAATTGGAGTTTAAAAACATATCAAATAATAACCTCAGCTTACGACAAAGGTAAAAAACAGCATCAAGCATGGACTAACTGCACATTCGTTCCAGGCGCAATACAGATGGGAACCATCACATTAACTCATCGCCCTTACCTTGAGCAATTAGAAGACATGCCCGAAGAAGACGTGTACCACGAAGGTAATCTATGGGAATCAAAAATAGAATTTATACAAATGCTCAACTTTCCCTTAGACGAGGAATTGTGCGTAGTCCGTTTCAACTTCAACCAAAATATACTTGATAATAATTAGCAATAACAAATCTGCGATCCCATTTCATCTGATTATTCTCAATAATTTAAATATAATTCTCAATAAGCCGATCCCATTTCATCTGATTAAAACTTGAACTCGGTTCCAGCTTGTCCAAGTGCTGAATCCCGCATCATACCAGCACTTCCCGCATCTTCCCGCTAAGTTGAACCCGAAGATGGGATCTCATCTCATCTGATTACTCACAGGGGAGCGTTACCCTGATATGAGTACTGTCAACCGCTAATCTCGGTGGCTACTACCCATAGCCCACTAATCTAACCAATGGCTCATAACCCACTAAGCGCCGAGTCCTGACCCAATCCACCCAAATAAAACCATCAAAATCAACATCATGATTGCCCTACCAGTTGCCGCTCCGATTGCCCCTGCTGGAGGTGGACTAGTTTGACGATCGTCCGGCCAGATGATGAATCCATAGAAATAACCCCACCGATTTCCATCAGCACAAACCCAACTATCCCACCTACCAGAATCAAGAGCAGACTCCTGGTAAACCCAAACCGGATGCCTGCGGCGGGCGGAGCCATCGCAACTAAAAAACCCAGGTTTATTGAGAATGTAAGAGTGTAATTGAGAATTAAACCCCGATTTCACCAAATCGCGTTGCTCCCGCTGCTAATGTGGTTGATCATTAACTCTGCGATAGACTGTAAAAGCATTGAGCGCTGACTTTGTAAGAAGAAATGATTCCCTGTAAACATTTTTATGTCAAATGAACTCCTAGTTTGAGTTTGCCAAGGGATTAAATGCTCATAGCATACTAAAGTATCTTGCTTACCTCCAAAAACAGTGATTGGGCAATCTAATGATTCTATAGTCGAATAATTATAGCTTTTAAAAACTTCAAGGTCAGCTCGGAAAGTTGGTAATACATCAAGTATTAAGTTCGTTTTTTGTACAATCGACTCTGGCATTGAATTGAAACGGTGTAATTGCGCTATTATTTCTTCATCAGAAGCTGTAGGGTTGGGAAGAGATAGCAAAGACTCTGACAAATGAGGGGCTGGACAAGCAGAAATGAATAAATGAACAGGAGTTATTTGATAACCTTTTTGTAATAGGCGAGCAACTTCAAAAGCTAGTAAAGCTCCCATGCTATGACCAAAGAAAGCAAATGGCATTTTTAATTCCGGCTTTAAACCTTGAACTAGCACATCAACTAATTTTGAAAAATCTCTAAATGGTTTTTCATGTAAACGTTCATCTCTTCCTGGTAATTGAATGGGACAAACTTCAATTTTTTGAGGTAGCTCTACTGACCAGGGGCGAAACATAGAAATGCCACCACCTGCATACGGGAAACAGAACAAACGTATCTCAGCGTCTGGATTAGCTTGTAGAGAAGTAATCCAAGGATTTTGCTCAGACTTTAATTGATGAGTATCTTCAATAACCTTGAGTTGTTTCTTATCACTAAACAAAGTTTGACATAAGTATGTAGATAACTGATTGATAGTAGGATATTTCACTATCAAAGTTGAAGGTAAAGAGATATTAAGAGCAATTTCCAGAAAATTTCTTAACTGAAGTGCCATTAGGGAGTCAATCCCTAAGTTCTGAAATTTTTCGTGCTGTTCTAGAGGCTGCTCTTTTGAAATTCCAAGTACTTTATTGACTTGATGATTAATGTATTCGATTAATAATTCTAGGCGCTGTTCTTCAGAGGTATTTTGTAGTTGGCCTAATAAATCAAAAGGCTGATTTGGCAATTGTTGTGCTTGTTCTAATTGTGCTTGCCGTTGTTCCTTGATGAATTTTTCAAAGCGAAGCGGCTCATTGTCAGCAGGAAATTGTTTTAAGAATTCAGCCCAATTTACAGGTAATACACCAACTTGAGTAAAATTTTGTCCTAATAAATCTCCTAAAATTTTTAAGCCTTGTTGTGGAGGAATCATTCCTAGTTTTAGAGCGGAAAAATTGGTTTGAGCTGCCATCCCTGTTTCACTCCAGGGGCCCCAATTAATGCTCAAGGCTGGTAAGCCTAAGGTTTGACGGTAATGAGCTAAGAAGTCCATAAAAGCATTACCAGCAGCGTAGTTTCCTTGTCCAGGAGCACCAAGTAAGGAAACAGCAGAAGAGAAAAGCACAAAGAAATCTAATGGTAAGTCTTGAGTTAAATGGTGTAAATTCCAAGCTCCAGCAACTTTAGGAGTCATAACATCAAGAAAACGCTCCCAATTTTGCTCCATAAGTACACCATCATCTAAGACTCCTGCGGCATGAATTACTCCACGTAGAGGAGGCAGAGCAGTCTTAATCGTTTTCAACATATCCTCAACCGATTTAGGTGAAGAAATATCCGCCTGAATAACTAAAATTTTGACTTCTGACTGTTCAAGTTCACTGATAATTTTTTGTGCAGATATGGAAGGTTGATTGCGTCCAGTCAAGATTAAATAGCGAGACCCTTGTTCTACCAACCACTGAGCTATCTGGAGTCCAAGAGACCCTAGTCCACCAGTAATTAAATAGCTACTATTTTTGTGGATTTGAGGCTGGTGGACACTAGGGTAAGGATGTCGAACCAGTCTTGCAACATATCGAGTGTCTTGATGATAGACAATCTGGTCTTCTTGACTGAACGAGAGTATCTCTTTTAGTAGTACTTGCACTTCATTAAAATTCTCATGAGGCTCAATATCTAAACAAACTGAATGTAGTTCAGGATGTTCACGAGAGATTGCTCCTCCTAATCCCCATAATGGAGATTGTTGTATCTGCAAAGGAGTTGATAAATCTTGTACTTTTTGAGCAGCTTTTGTCACTAACCATAAACGGTCTACGTGTAAATTTTCTTCTTTCACCAAGGCTTGTACGAGAAAAAGTACACTACCACAGTTAAGTGTTTGAGTATCTTGTAAACTGGATAAAGTTAACGGCTCAACTTCAAAAGTGTCTAAATTCCATAAATGGACTATTCCTTTAAAAGACAATCCAATCTTTGAAATATCTTTAAGCAATCGTTTATAGTTTTCTGAATCACTTGGCACAATTTCCCATTGTCCAATCTCTTTAGTTTGATAGGTTTCTCCAGGATAGATAAGAATACAATCTTCACCTTGTTGGAGCAGTTGTTGTGCTAATCTTTGACCTACTCCCCCAATATCAGCAAAAATCAGCCATATTCCTGATTCTAGCTGGGATTTTTGCTGTTTTACTTCTATAAGGGGTTGAGGTTGCCAGTCAATTTGATAAAGCCATTGCTGGGGAGCTTTTTCAGAGTAAGCTACTAAAGAATTAAGTTTTTCTAGATTCCAGCTAGAGAGTTCTTCTGATGATAATTCTGTATCTTTTTGAGCCGTAAGTAGGATATAAATAGCCATTTTCTTACGCATCAAATTCCCTAACTGATGGTAGGAAGTAAATGCTGATTGAATATCTTGATTTCCAGCAATACTTTTCTGAGCTAAATTTTCTTCAAAGTCAGGGTCATACAGGAAGTTTGCCATTTCCTGGCTTACATCTATAGCCTCAATTACTTTAAGCTGATTTTGGTTAAGCTTTTCCAACCATTCAGATTTGTTAATAAAATAGGATGATGTTTCTTCATGTTCAATAGCAAAACCTTGATTGGAGATAAAGTCTGCTAAGACCAATAACCCTTTGTCATTAAGATGTCTATTGACATTAGAAAATAATAAATCCTTGCGTTTGATATGGTGTAGAACTTCAAAAGCAAAAATTAAATCGTATTGTTCTGGGAATTCATCTTGGGCACTATCCCGATTATAAATTGTGATTCGCTCTTGCAAACCGCTAGCCAAAATCTTATTTTGCCCTACCTTCGCTTGTTCATTGGAAATAGTGTAACCGCAGAGATGTTGAAGATGTGGGAACTGTTTTGCCAAAGATATCAAATCTGACCCGTAGCCGCATCCAAAATCTAACACTTTTTCACAAGCTTGAAAATCAACTTTAGCAAAGAGAACTTCCCGTAATTCCTTTTGACCATTGAAAACAATAGACAGATACTGGTTATGTTTTTTGGGGTCAGAAACCAGTTTAACCCAAGAAAATCCTGGTATAATTTCCGCAAAAGGAGCAAAGGTTAGAAAAGTTTCATCATATTGAACTGTCACATTTTCATAATTTAACCAAGTACCTTGACTGGCCATAGAATTATAGTAATCAACAACAACTTTTCTGTTAGTATATTCTTGCTCTTCTTGATATTTTTGAACTAAAGTTTCTAATAGTTTAGGCAATATTTGTTGCTGTTCTGAAGAAAAATCTCCAGTTGAGGTTAGCATATTAGCTAACTGGTTAATATTCCCTTGATTTAAAAATTTAAGGACAGCACTTTGTTTGACTGTAGCTAATTCTTGAGTAGGAGCATCAATCCAATATCGTTTCCTTTGGAAAGGATAAGTTGGCAAAATTACCCGATATCTCCTGTAATCTTGGTCAAATCCCTTCCAATTGACAGAAACTCCATGAAGATATAAATGACTTAAGCTTGAGAGCATTGACCGCCAACATGACTCAGTTTGACGTAAGCTAAAAAGCCAAGTTTTTGTATTTCCAGGTAAACAATTAGTTCCCATGGACAATAAAGTTGGTTTCGGGCCAATTTCTAGAAAAATCTCACAGTTTAGCTGCTCTAATACTTTAATACTACTCTCAAATCTGACAGTTTCTCGAATATGTCGTGTCCAATATCTGGAACTAGCAATATCACTACTCATTAGCTCCCCTGTAACATTGGAAACAAGAGGAATCGAAGGTGGGTAGTACGTTACTTCACTAGCAATTTGTTCAAAATCTGCTAGTATAGAGTCCATCAAATGAGAATGAAAAGCATGAGAAACCTTAAGTTCTTGCGTTTTGATTCCTAAATTTTCTAAATCTGTTTTTATTAGCTCAATCGCTTCTTTCTCTCCAGAAATTATCGTATTCTCTGGCCCATTAATTGCTGCAATAGAAATATTATTTGAATGTAATTGAAGTATAGTGTTAACTTGTGTTTCACCAGCAAATATTACTAGCATCTTTCCATTAGCAGGTAATGCTTGCATTAATCTTCCTCTTTGGGCAATCAATTTAAGTCCATCTTCTAAACTGAAGACTTCTGCTACACATGCTGCGACATATTCACCAACGCTGTGACCCATGACAAATTTGGGTTCTATTCCCCAAAATTTCCATAATTGATAAAGGGCATATTCAATAGCAAATAAAGCGGGTTGAGTATATGCAGTTTCATTGAGCAAACTAAGATTGTCTAAAGTTGTTTGGGGATATATAACTTCTAATAAGGGTCTTTCTAGATAAGGACGCAAGATATCAGCACATTGATCAAGATATCTACGAAATGTTGGCTGTGTTTCATAAAGCTCACGCCCCATATTAATGTATTGAGAACCTTGACCAGTGAATAAAAAAGCGATCGCTTTCTCCTGCTTACTTGTCACAGATCCATTGAACAATACGGGTGATGCTATGCCTGCTATAAACTCTGTTAAATTTTTCTGAAGCTCGCTAGTAGAATCTGTAACTATTGCTAGACGATGATTAAAATGTTCTCTTCCCACATTAGCAGTAAAACAAATATCTCCTAAAGAAATTTCTTTCTCAGTAGTGCAAAAAGTGATGTAACGCTGCACTAGTTCTTTTAGTGCTTTCTCACTTTTTGCTGAAAGAGCTAGTAGATGTAAAGAACGCTCAACTTGGTTATCATTATTTTCTAGAAGTGGAGTTTCTTCAAGAATAATGTGAGCATTAGTTCCTCCAACTCCTAATGAACTTACTCCTGCTCTTCGAGGCAGATCATTAGTTTTCCATGGAGACAATTGAGTGTTAACGTAGAAAGGGCTATTATAAAAATCAATTTGGGGATTGGGATTCTCGAAGTTTATAGTAGCAGGAATTTCTTTATATTTCAGTGCTAACACAGTTTTAATTAATCCTGCCATTCCTGCTGCTGTGTCTAAATGTCCAATATTAGTTTTCACTGAACCGATAGCACAAAACCCTTTTTTTTCAGTTTTTCGGCGAAATGCTTGAGTAAGAGCTGCAATTTCAATAGGATCTCCTAAAAAAGTTCCAGTTCCGTGAGCTTCTACATAGCTAATTGTTTCTGGAGAAATATCTGCTACCGCTTGTGCCATGGCAATTACAGTTGCCTGACCACTGACGCTAGGAGCTGTGTAGCTGACTTTTGTTGCCCCGTCGTTATTAATGGCTGAACCTTTGATTACTGCTTGAATGCAATCTCTATCAGCGATCGCATCAGCTAATCGTTTAAGAACAACAACACCCACCCCATTACCACCTATAGTTCCTTGGGCTTTTTTATCAAAGGCTCGACAATGACCATCAGTAGATAAAATCATTCCTTCTTGATAGAGGTAGCCTATCTTTTGAGGTTGATGGATAGCAACTGCCCCTGCTAAAGCCATATCACATTCACCATTTAGCAAACTCTGACAAGCTAAATGTACTGCTACTAATGAAGTAGAACAGGCAGTTTGCACATTGACACTGGGCCCTTTTAGATTTAATAGATGGGAAATCCGAGTTGGCAAAAATTCTACACCATTGGCAATCATAATTTGAAACCCATCCCAAGGAGTCAAATTATCACGGTTAGGATAAAGATTATGAAGAAAGTAACTGGTCATCCCTACACCAGCATACAGATTCATTCCCGCTCCAGCAAAAACTCCAACTGATTCCTGATGGTTTTTAGGATTATAACCTGCTTGTTCCAAGCATTCCCAAGCACATTCTAAAAACAAACGATGTTGCGGGTCCATAATAGCTGCTTCTCTAGGACTAAAACCGAAGAAGTCAGCATCAAACTTCTCTATATCTGAAAGGATTCCATTTGCTTTAACATAGTTAGGATGATTAAATAAATTTGGCTCTACACCTTCTGATTTCAAGTCTGATTCAGAAAACCAAGTAATTGATTCGACACCGTTTTTGAGATTTTGCCAAAATTCATCAGGATTTTGGGCACCGGGAAAACGACAAGATGTACCAATAATAGCGATTTCTAGACCGTTACCTAAATCATTTTGTGTAAAAACATTCATGTTTTTTTTCTTTATGATTGTTCTTTGTAAATTGGAGTGATCTGAGTTAGATATTTTATTGATGGCACACATCAATAAATTGATTTTTATTCCACTTTTCTTCTCTGTCTTTGTTTTAAATTAGAAGCTAAACGACGGTCACGTATTTTGTCTAATTCATTATTTTGTTGAGAATTATTTAATACAATAGAGAATTGAGCCAAATGTTTAGCTAGAGTATGTATAGTAGGATATTGAAACATTTCTGTTATGGAGAATTTTTGTCCTAAAGAATCTTCGAGTTGGTGGTGAATTTGGATCATTTTTAATGAACTACCACCAATAGCAAAAATACTATCATGGATACTAATTTCAGAAAACCCTAAAATATTCTTCCAAATTTGTGCAATTTGATTTTCCATTTCATTGTTGGGTTGGATTAATTTTCCAGACTTAGAAGAGAAACCATTAATCCTAGCCACCAAACTCTGGTAATCAATCACTCCTGTTGCTGTTAGCGGCATTTCTTTAAGTTCTACAACAGAACTTATGGTGCTAAGTGTGCCAAAGCAATCTGATAAAACCAATTCTGACAAATGTTTTTCAGGATTTTGGTTAGATAGAAAACCCTTTGGTTCGTCCAGAGAAATTTTATTGACAACATAGGCTACTAACTGTTCAACATTTTCTGGTTTGCTTTCGAGATATCCTCGAATATATGGATTCTTGCCCGATAATCCAATCCAAAGAGGAAAAGAAGAATAACATAACCCAATAAGAAATGATTCTAAACCTTGTTGATCGCTAATTGATAAGTAACCACGATTACGAGATAATATTTTCATTGAATAACCACGACTTATTCCCACTTCATCCCATTGACTCCAATTAAAGCAATAGCTTTGTTTAATATTTCGGGAAATTTGATTATGGGAAAAGTGCTCTTGAAAGCGATTAGCAGCAGCATAAGCTCCCACCATTGCTCCGCCAAAAAAACCGTTAACAGATGATGATGTTATAAAAAGTGCATCTGGTTTATTTTTAATTAATTGGTATAAAGACCAAGTACCTAATACTTTAGGGTACATAACTTGTGCAAAGGTTTCTTGAGTTTCTTCTATAAGTAACCGCTCTTGAAAAATACCTGCCAGATGAATCACTCCGTCTAAACTACATTGCCAAAGAGACTGTGCTTTCTGAACTACCTGATCTAAATTATGCAAATCGCACACATCTAATGTCTCATAGCAAATCTCTCCTCCTAACTGTTTCAATGTTTGAAAACTTTGAATACGTTCTGCTATTTTATCATTTTGGACTAAATAAGATGCCCATTCATTTTGAGGTGGTAGAGAAGTTCTTCCTAATAACAACAGCCTTGCTTGGAAATTTTTCAATAAATATGTAGCGAGTTTCTTGCCTATACCTCCTAAGCCTCCAGTAATTACATACATTCCCCCTTGTCGGAAAGGAATTTTTTCTGGAAAATTCTGAGTGACATCAATTTTTTTGAGGCGAGGAATCCAGCGTGTTTCTTGACGATAAGTTATCTCTGGTTCTTTTGTAACCGCTTTAAGCTCTCGCAAGACTAACTCCCTATTGATATTAACAGGTGTTGATTGTAAATCTATTTGTAAATCTACATGGCGACAAGACAACCAAGGAATTTCATGAGGAATTGTTTTTAATAGCCCAAGAAGAGGAGTGTTCTCATAAGCAATTAAATCTTTGGCATCAATTCCCTGAGATTGAGTAGATACAACCATTAATTGAATTTTGTTAACTTTATTGTGAGTTTTTGCTAAAGCCTGAACCAAAAACAAGAGACTCCAAACTCCTGATACTTGAGCCTTTTCCAACATTTCTAAACTTGATACTTCTTCAACATACTCCTTATAAGTCCACAAATGTAAAATCTGGCTAATATGCTTCATCTCTTGAGAAAGAGAATCTAGTAGTTGTTGATAATCTGCTGGATTTTGAGGGTTAATACAATAACGATTGGCAGACAGTTTGGCAAAACTCGTTCCCATTTCAACTCCTATCCAAGGTTGATTGAGTTTTGCCCCTAGAGATTCACCTAATCCCGATGAATCGAGAAATAACAAATAAAAACCAGCAGAAATTTCCGGAAAACTGTGTAATATTTCCTTCCGTCGCCATATTTTTTGATAAAACCAATCGGGAATACCTTTATCTTGGTTTAAGTAAATATCAATTTCTTGTAAAACTTCTTGAAAATCACCAGCTACAAATTGTTTTTGTAGCTGTGTTCTTTGGATCTTACCACTTGTTGTCTTAGGAAATTTCGATTTTTGAATGGGAATAATATATCTAGGGTTAATTCCAATGCATGATGTTAATTGACTTCTTATATTTTTAATTAATTCAATATTTTCCTTGATTCCTGAAATTATAGGGGTGTAGAAAATTGCTATATCTTCTGTTCCTGTTTCTAAATTTTGAATTCCACATACAGCTACATAAGTGGTAACTATACCATTTATTCCATTGATTAGTTCTTCAATTTCATAACAATAGTAGTTAGCACCATTGATAATAATTTGCTCTTTTTCTCGTCCGGCAACAATAAGATGTCCATTGAAAATAAATCCTAAATCTCCTGTATTAAACCATCCTTCTCCTACAAATGATTCTTCATTTGCTTCTACATTAGACAAATATCCAGGCATCACAACAGTACCTTTAATTTGTAAACGACCAATTACCTTTTCAAAAACAAGTTGATTATTATTGTCTACAATCCGAATCTGGACTCCAGGAACTGCTGGACCTAAGTCAATAAAACTAAAGACATCTTTTTCATTTTTGTTGGCTATTTCAAGGATACTATTCAAAGAAGATTTCTTAAAGTAGTAGATTCCTGTTTCCTCAGTAAAATTATTTTGATATGTCATACAAGTACATACTTCAGCCATACCAAAAGCAGGCTGCATTACTTGAGAAGAAACTTTAAAGGGAGCCACTAAATCTAAAAATTCATCTACTACTGGAAAAGTAACCTGTTCACCCGCATTCATTAAAAATTTAAGACAAAAAAGATCCCACGTCTTTTGCTTTACTTTCTTTAATTCATTACTTACTAACTTAAACCCAAAATTAGGAGACCAACTATGAGTTACTTGATACTGTTCTATTAAATCTAGCCATTTCAATGGATTTCCTAAAATAAAATTCGTTGATACTTCAATTTGTTGACAACCTAAGTAAACATCTTTGAGATGATAGGTTAGGAGCGGAACTACATGATCTACAGGTAACCAATTAAGGGTAATATTCTCTGATTCATATCCATTAAATTGTTGTGAAGCATGAATGTGACTTATAATATTTTCATGACTTTGTTGAACACATTTGGGAATTCCAGTACTGCCCGAAGTTAATTGTAAGAAAGCTATGTCATCAGGTTGACTTTGATAAATTGCTTGTGTTGTTGGATTGTTAATTAAGGTTTCAATAGAAAAAATTTTTATATCTGAGATTGGTAACAAGTTTTTTGAATTACTAATAGATTCTACCAGAGCCTCTGAAGCTAGAATTGGTGGACATTCTAAAAATTTCCAAATATTAAATAACTTATCAACTACATTATTTCTGTTATCATAAGTTGGTGCTATTGCAACAGTTACTGGAATGATACCACCTAGCAAGCAAGCCCAAAAAGCAGGAAAATAAAATTGCAAATCTTTTATCTGTAAAATTACTTTCTGTTTAGGTTTTAAACCTATGCTATGTAAACCAGTTAAAATACGTTTAGCATCCAAAAGTAAAGAAGCATAGCTTTGAAAAATTTCAGCATTATTTGATTGAATATAGACCATTCCTTTGTTAGGGTGTTTGGTAGCTGTTTGCAGCAAAGCATCAATAAGCGTTTTGGGACTTTCTTCAGGTATAGTTAAATGCCCTCCGTTGCTAATAGCTAATTTTGAAGTTTTTGTTTCTTTTGATTTGGTAACTACCTCTTCTGATTCAGAGACTAATTGTTTAGAGATTATATGGGATGATGTATTTGATTCTTGATTAGTCAGTAATTTCGGTAGAGGAAAAGGCTGGATAAATTCCGTTGTTTGTTTTGTTATTACTGCTACTTCTTCAACAGATAAGTTTTCTTGTAACTTCTTTTCCCATTTTTGCTTTAATTTTGTATTAATAAATACTAACTTTTCCAAGACTATTTGATCTACTAAACCTTCAGGTGTCAGTGGTAAAGAAGAAATAAAAACAAAAGCATTTGGAATCTCGGAAGCGGGAATAATATTTTTTAAATATGAATCTAGTTGCTGTGAAAGAAGTGGTTTAGAAGAAACAATATAGGCAACTAATTCTTCGGTTGATTTTACTGTTTCTCGCACAACTACAACACAGTCATTTACTGATGGCTCACTTAACAATGCCGCCTCAATTTTTTTTATATTAAGAGAAAAGTTGTTAATCATTACTATTCATCTTTAATTTAATAGTCTTCTTCCAAGCCATGTCCGCAAAAATGAACAACTTGGGGTTTCTCTTCTGCGATGCCTACGGTGGGATCTCTGCGCGATCGCCCTACGAATATCCTGGGGTCTAATAGCAGTCCTAATCTCAACCTCAAACATATCCCGTCTTACGGCACGTCGGATACATTCCTCAACTTCCCTAATTTCTTTATCCAAGCGCAAACCGTGGGGGATGGCTGCTAAAATTAAGATTTTTTGTGACTCAGTAGCTTGTCCTTTAAGCATCTCCCACTCTTGCTTGATGGATGTGTTAAATCCTACCAGATTGGCAAGGAATAGATGCTACTTCAAAACTAAATTTAATGATTACGGAAGAATTCACCAAAGGATCTTATCAAAACAGGAAATTACAGCGTCTAGACAACGAAGCGACACTTAACCACTTCCGCAACAGGTGGCTATTGCTATATGAAAGTGTAAACATTCACGCAAGAACATTGTATGTAATCATAGTCGTTATTGGAAATAAATCAGGTTCTACCGCTCCCTTTATGCTAAGATAACATCTTTTTGCAGCCATAACCATCATTTGATGGGGTGGAAGAGTCCATCGTCACCAAACCGCCACCCGACAGAACCAGGATCTTTCGACCTGCACCACCTTTCAAAATCCTTAGAACTCTGATTATGAAGCTCCCGTTTCAAAGTTGCCGCATCGATACCCAATCTTTTAGCCAGATTTTCCCCCGTATAAGCTTGTAGTTCAAGCTGCGGTGGGTGATATTGGTACGATTGCCTTTTCTGAGGAGTTGACGAGCGCTGGGATAGTAAAGAGATTGCCCCTTCAATTTGTGCCAATCTCAAAGCGATTTCTTCGGAGCGCTTCGCTATCGCTTCAGTCTTTTGCTCAAACTGTAAAAATCTTTGTTTTAAGTCATCGTCTCCACCGTTGTCTACACGCCCCTCAATACGAGAAGCGACTAGGATAAGTTGAGTTTCCAGTTCCTGTAGACGAGTTTCTACATTAGTATCTATACCATTGTCTGTATCTTCAGCAGTCAAACTCAGAACATGGTGTAGCCCCCGAATAACTAAATCCGTGGCTGTGGTTTCAAGTTCTCTGGCTTTAGCCCTGAGGGCTTCGACCAAAGGCTTAGGCAGTTTAAAATTTATTGATTCGCGTTCAACTTTTTTCACTATGTCTACACCATCTTATGCACTTAAGTATAGACAAATAAGGACGGTAAGGGAAGCGCCACTAGAAGAAATCACCATGTCTACACCATCTTATACACTAAAGTATAGACAAATAAGGGCGGTAAGGGAGCGTCACTAGAAAAAATTTGGATTTTTTCCTTTTTCCCTGCCAGCAATAATCCATACATCCTGACTTTCATAAAAATCGCCACGCTGCTCCAAAGTAAAACCACCCAGTAACAATCCCAACCACACCTCCACTAATGGCATTTGCAACACAGATTGTAACCTAGTTAAAGAAATCTCACCGGGAGTCCGAGTTAAATAATTAGCGATCGCCCTTTGCCATCCTTCTACATCTTCATCACCCGCCAATTCATGCACATCTTCCACACAGGTGATTTGTTCCAGCATTGCCAACACCTGACCCTTTTCAACAGGTGCTGCCACAGAATCACCCTTACTGCTAATATGAGAAAATTGATGTGTACCATGTGCCTTAAATATTTGCGGCACTTCAATTTCTATCAAATCATCTAAATCCAGCTGCATTGTAGTTCGCACCAACCCAGCAAACATATCAGTACTGACAATAGGCCCATCAAGATTTCGACTGTCGCTCACATCTTGCAACAGCATATTCGCCCGTTCTCTAAGAATTTGGGCAATTTGACTAAACGCCGCACCCGCAGTTGACAACTGTGCTTCCACAGGCAACTCCCAGAGTTCTGCATCCAAACACTCCCACACAGCATTCAATGATGAAGTGGGTGGAGATTCTGAAAGCTCATCAAGTACATCCCAGATAGTGAGTTGTCGATATGCACTCATCTTGATAACTCCGGATGCAATGGGCAAGGACGCACTGGACAGTGGATGGGGCTAACCTCGAACATCTCCTTATATTGAGACAACGGAATTTCATATTGCCGAGAAAAAGCTTGCAACACCTGCTCAGTATAGGTTTTAATTTTACCTGCTGTTAACCCAAAGCAATGGATTGGTTCAAGACGACAAATAGGTTTTTGTCCATGCCATAATTGGGCACCCAAAGCATGTAACGGTTTATCTCCCGGTTCCTTATATAAGTAAAGCACTGCAAAATATGTCGCAGGTGGTTCCACATTCACTGTTTCAACATCTGCATCCTGCTTTATACGCTGGCGATAAAAAGAACGGCGATTATGACATACATGAGGATTCCAACAACCATCACCTTCTGAACCATGTAAAACTTTTGCTTGTGTTGTTGAAAATTTAGAGCATAACTGACATTTTGGATTAAGTGGTCTTGGCATTTATACACCTATATTCAATTGCTCAATATGCCAACTAAAATGTTGACTAATATTTATAAGTTTTTCAGCCATTCTCCCATACACAAATGATTTATAATTGTTATACTATTTATACTTCTTCACCAATAGCACGATAATAAGCCGAGATAGCAGCTTCTTGTTCACTACGCAGAGTATACCGCCGGAAAGCTTTCTCACTTTGATGTCCCGTCAACTTACGTGCATGACTAGGGTCAACACCTAATAACAATAAATCAGTAGCATAAGTATGACGAAAAGCATGGGGATGTAAATTATCAATCCCGGCAATTTCTCCTATTTTCTCTACTGCAAAATAAATACCGTGATAACTTAACCGTTTCCCCTTGTGTGAATGATGGTGTGAAATTAGCAATGGACTAAGGCTAGTCAATACCTCACCCTGCTCCTCACGAAATTGCAGATACTCAGCAATTACTTCCCGACTATATGAACGTAACGGAACTAGACGTGGTTCATTAGTTTTCGTATCAGGTAAAAACAGCAACTTGCCATCAAACGAACCAACATTTAAATTAACCACTTCCCCAGCACGGAGTCCATGATTGAGAATGTGAATGAGTACAATATCTCGCTGCTTTGTTTCTCCCAAAAACTCCAAAGCTACCCATACCTGTTGCATTTCTTTCTCAGTTAAACTCTGTGCTGGCGGCACGGGTACTTTTTCCAGCTTTATCCCCAGTGTGGGATTGGTAGCAATAATCTCTGGATAGGTGATAATAAACCATTTAAAGAAACTTTTAATTGCCGCCAACCCCGCATTGATACTACTTTTGGAAAGAGGTTTATCTCCCTCTATATAGGCTTCAGTCATTAGATATTCTTTGTATTGTGCCAGATGCCGGGAGCGCAACTCATGATAGTGCAGTTCTGTCCAACCTAAAAACCGTTTTAGTTCCCGTTCATATAACTTGCGGCTGTTGAGTGCAAAGTTATTACTGCGTAAAAATTCCTGTACCTTTACCCACCTTATGTCCGTTGGTGCAGTGGTTTTTATCTTTCTATTAATTCCTCTGCACTGTATATTAGTAATATTTGCAGTTTCGTCATCAAGGGGAATGAGTTTAATGGGTGGTAAAGGAGCAGAACTATCACTATAAACCATTGATAAATTTACCTCATACCGTTTTGGATTTTGCAAAAGTTGCTGGATAAGTTTTTGGGCGCTCCATCTGTCATAACCATTTTTAAAATTGGTATCCTTTTAAATTTTGTATGCATCAGCTAAGTAGATGAACGTGACATAACCAAAATATGAAACGATATATAAAGTTGCTTTGATGCGTTATTCTGGTTGCGTTTTAGCCATTTTACAAAACAAAATATATTTTGTTTTCCTCTGTCTACCTACTTATACCGTTATACCAATTTTATGTGAAATGCTTAGTTCATGATTCCTTAATTCCTGGCAACATAGGATTTTCATTTCTCAGATCATGTCAATCTACATCAAGTATTAGTATTAAGAAATTTTTGATTCTGTTTACACAACCTTTCATATCTTAGCTTGAGTTAATATTTCACTCAGAGGATCAACTAAATCTAAACTTTCGGCCCAATCTGCTAGATAACCATAATCCAAATTTTCTGCTTGCAACTTGAGTATCCCCAGAACATCACGCCACTGTTTTTCTGATTTACTTCCCTTTCCCCATCGCAACTTCTGCAAAATTATATCCTCAGGTGAAGCCACCCAAAATGAAGCTATTCCATCTATATCAATTAACATCCGTCGAGACATCTGCGATACTGCATAAGATGAAGTATCACTGATATACAGGTCAGCATTGGCGATAGTTTCAGTATGCGTGATGTTGAGCATTTGTTCTTGCTTTCGTTTTAAAGATTCTACCGCACCTGTTGGACAATAATATCCAGCAGTTTCTAGTGTCCTTACCAACAAATCAATTTGCTCAGGCTGGACTTCAATCACCAAATCCAAATCACGAGTCGAGCGAGGTTCACCATGAATAGAACTGGCTATACCTCCACTAACGTAGTAAGAGATATTTATTGACTCAAAAAGTTGGTGAAGTTCGCCTGCGAGCGTAATTGAATCTTGAACCCACATACGTTCATTAATACCTTTTGGTTGAAAATCAGGAGCAAGTTTTTCTCCGAGGACAGCATGAGCAAATATACAACGAATTTTCTCTACAGGAACATTACGATGTCGAGATTTAATTCCTGCTAGGCAAAGTTTTTTTACCCCAGAATCATGGGCAATAAACATTTCTATGCGTTGCTTTAGTGATAGCTGTCGCAATCTAGCAAACAGATAAATATCCACCTCTATGGCTGTATCAGTTGCTTGCGGGTGATAATTCGGTTTGGTAATTCTTGATAAAGATGGGACTTTTTTAGTCTCTGAATTAATCAGGCTGATTTTTTCAATCATGTTAAAGAAACGATTTTTATTATGCGATTTGTTTAAGCACTTTCAACAGCAGTTGAATTATTATTGGTTTCACTGAGAATTCCGACCAGAATCTGCATTAATGCTTCTAAATCAGTCGGTACTCGATACAACATTAAGTCTTGACTTACCAACCTATTTTGACGTTGAAAACTACCAAAATGCCAAATATCACCTGTTGTCACTGCGCCATACAATACTGGTTCATCTGATTCGATCCATTGATCAAGGGCAATTAATTCGACTGCCAGCTGTGTAAACCCTCGCGTCAGGTCGGCTTGTTTTGCTTCTACAACTAATACTCCATGCTGAGATTGCAGGTAATAGTCCAAATCGCCACGCAGAAATTGGTTAACCTCAATGGGATATTCAATATTAATCATTGATTCAGTGATGTGTGCAACTTCTAATAAGATGGGAGCAATCAATACTTCTCGTCGTGCAGCTTCACTTGTGAGACTGACGCGCCTGATTGCTTCTTCTAAACGCCCCTGCAAATCTACAAGCCGCGGAATTTTATTGGTATTAACTGGTAAATTAATTTTTGCTTTGGTTAAACTTGCTCCCAACTCCTGCAAAATATCGGCTGGAGCAAATCTTAAATCAAAGTATTTGCGGAATGTGTAAGTCTCATTCGGTTTGAGAATGGGCAGACGGTGCTGTGCAGTCATAAGATTTCCTCAAATCTAATCGTTCCCGCGTTTGTGGTCAGGTGGGTGCTCTGTGCCATCACCTCCTCCAGATGCGATCGCTAAAAGCGATCGCTCCGCGTCATCGCCTTCTGTGCTCTACGAGACGCTGTTCGCGTTCGGCACTGCGCGGAGCGCCGCTTCATTTTTTCTTCGTACTGGGCAACCTTCCCAAACCATCACCAGGGTGTGGTCTGAGTGCCCATCACCGAACACGAGCGGTCAGACATGGGGAGGAATGCGGCTGCGGCTTTAGCCGCCTTGAATCTTCTCGGTCAAAATCCATGTTTTGGAGTAGGCTCAAACATATTCTACCACGACTATACAAAATAAGTAACAATTATCTTTTGTCCGACTACATCTCCGATTAAAATCTCGATTCCCTAGTGTAGAAGAATAATAAAGTTCAACAATAAATAAAAAAGTCCAACAATAAATAAAAAAGTTCTACAATTTCTGGATGTGCATGATCTGGGCAGATCCAGAAAGGCAAGCTTTATGGCGAGAGGTAGGCAGGAGTGGACCGAGGCCAAGTTTGAACGCTACATCAAAGAAGGTCGCGGTCAAGGTAGTGGGGAGAACTACAAGCCTTGGATCACCGTCTCTGACTTCCCGTCAATGGGCAGATCCGC
This sequence comes from Cylindrospermum stagnale PCC 7417, assembly GCF_000317535.1. NCBI lineage: Bacteria > Bacillati > Cyanobacteriota > Cyanophyceae > Nostocales > Nostocaceae > Cylindrospermum > Cylindrospermum stagnale. The sequence continues at coordinate 29,989 of NC_020050.1, read as the reverse complement.
AATACGCCCTGGTTGGAAGACCAATCGAGTGCATCATTTCTTATCAGACCACGAGCGGCGGCTATTTTACTTGTTCGAGTGGTCAGATATTGTCGTAGATATCAGGGAGCAATTCCCCCTGCTCGACCTGGACTTATGTACAAGTATCGCTAGTGACATGGGAATGAAATACCCCACTGACCCAGTTAGCGGTACACCCTACGTTTTAACTACTGACTTCATGCTAACAATCAATGAATTGGGTAAGTCAGTTCAAATTGCTCGAACAGTCAAGCCATCTTCAGATTTGGAAAAAAAATCAGTAGCTGAGAAATTTGAGTTAGAAAGACGCTATTATGCTGACCAAAATATTGACTGGGGAATTGTAACGGAAAAAGAAATCCCCAGGCTTTTAGCTCTGAATATCGAGTGGATTCATTCTTCCTACTCATTAGAGGCGACTACCGAAATGGCAGTTGAGGAACTACGTTCGCTCTCAAGTATTTTAAAGTCTCGGCTCCAAAAAAAGTAGTGCCACTATCAACAAAGTGACAACAGCTTTAGACAGAGAAATGAATATAGAAGCCGGGACATCACTAATGCTTTTTAAGCATCTGCTTGCCACCAAAGAAATATTAATGGATATGGAATCAACCAAAATATCTAGCTGTCCTTCATCTCAAGCAATTCAAAAAATTATTATTAAATAATCAGGCAGCCTTCAAAATTGAAATGAATAACAATTTATTTGTCAACGACCTCATAGAATGGATAAACTCAGACCCTCCCAACTTAATTGAGAGGGTTCTGTGGATTGATTCTGGTTATAACATTGCCTTTGTGTTTGACATAAATGCACCCAAAGGATTTCCCGAACCTAAAAAAGTTTCAGATATAAGAGTTGCAATTCATACGGGACAAGCATTAAAGCTCAAACAAGACCTTTGGGCAAGGCATTTGAGTAATGAAGATTTAACCAAGATCCAAAATGATTATAGAGAAAAGGCTTGGTCAATAATTTCATCTCTGGTTGAACAAGAACCGGATATATACTATCGCTCGTCACGCGGTTCTCTCATCAAGCGGGTTGTTGAACAATATAACCAGGGGAAAAGTGAAACTAAATTAGTCGAAAAAACAGTTTATGAATATTTAAGAAGATTCTGGCAGAGAGGGAAAAATCAAAATGCGCTTTTACCTGACTATTCAAATTGCGGAGGTCTCGGAAAGCCAAAGGGATATGGAGAAAAGAAACGAGGAAGACCAAGAAAATATGCCCAGACACCAGAAATTGGTGTTGGGATTAATGTGACAGACGATGATCTGAAAATTTTTAGAATATCCATAGCTAAATTTTACAACAATAACAAACAGAATTCTTTGAGGACTACTTATAAATTAATGATTAGGGAATATTATTCATCAGAGATTCGTTACGACGAAAATGGGGTAAAAAAATCCCTATTAATTCCCCCAGAACTTCGGCCGACATTCACTCAATTGAAATATTGGTATGAAGTCGAACTATCAGATATCAAAAAAAGCATTACAGAACGAAAGGGAGCGAAAAGATTTGCTTTGGGGCATAGAGCAATTTTAGGAACATCTAAGATGGAAACCATTGGTCCCGGTTCTAGATACCAAATTGATGCCACAATTGCCGATGTATATTTGGTTTCCAAGTACAATTCTAACTGGATTATTGGCAGACCAGTAATTTATGTAATCATTGATGTTTTCAGCCGAATGATTGTGGGGGTTTATGTTGGTTTAGAGGGACTTTCTTGGACAGGAGCAATGATGGCTCTAGCCAATGCAGCCACAGATAAAATACAGTTTTGTCAGGAATATGGCATTAATATTTCCTCTACAGAATGGCCTTGCCACCATCTGCCAGATGCAATTTTGGGCGACCGGGGCGAACTTGCAGGAATGGCAGTAGAGACATTAATCCCGAATCTCAATGTCCGGATTGAAAATGCTGCACCTTACCGTGCTGATTGGAAGGGTTTAGTAGAGAGGTACTTCCGTACCATTCATGGTCATGTCAAACCATTTTTACCTGGTTATATAGACACAGATTTTAGACAAAGAGGGGGGCGAGACTATCGTCTTGATAGCAGGGTTGACATAGACCAGTTTACTGAAATTATTATCCACTTAATTCGCTATCACAATAATCATCACTACCTGGCCAGCTATAATAGGGAAGAAATGATGATTACTGATAATGTAAATCCCATACCCATAGAATTATGGAAGTGGGGGATAGAAAATCGTTCTGGTAGACTCAGGACTTTTCCTGAAGATATCGTCAAGCTAAATTTGATGCCAAGTAATAAAGCGACCATCACCGCTCGTGGCATCAAATTTAAGGGAATGTACTACAGTTGTGATAAGGCATTAAAAGAGTTCTGGTTTGAGAAAGCTAGAAGTAATTTGCTCTCTAAGTCCGAGAAATTATTAGATATTTCTTACGACTATCGCCAACCAAATTTTATTTATGTCCGCTCTCCTGATGGTAGAGATTTTGAGAAGTGCTTTCTTTTAGATCCAGAAGAACGTTTTTCTCATAAAAATATACATGATATTGAATATTTGCTGGCTTATGAAAAGTGGCTTTATCAGAAAAGTCAAAGCAATGAAATTCAAGCTGGTGTTGACTTAATTGCTGACATTGAAAGTGTCGTCAACAGAGCTAATAATTTAGCTTCTGTAACGGTTGATAATAGGGTAAGCGATACCCAAAAAGTTGCGGGGATTAGGGAAAACAGAGCCTCCGAGAAGGCTAAACGACGCAACTACGAGGGGTTCGAGTTAGCTAAGACAGAAACTCCTATATCTGAAACAGTTGTGCCGAACAAAAATTCCGACTCAAAAGAAAATAAATCATTACAACCTGATCATTTGGAGCTTCTGAAAAAGAAGCGCCAGGAGCGTTTTAATGAACATAGAGAATGAGTGGGAATGGGTGAGAATTCCCAAAGGTGAATGGGCTGCTGTTGCTAAATACAGAGACCATAAGTTGCCTGAATATAATACAAATCCAATAATTCGCTCTCTTCCTCCTATCCTTTCTAGAGAGAAATTTGTTGAGTATGTGACACGAGTTCCTGCGTGCAAATCTTCAGAAAGAGAACTAGAGCCTCAGTACAGATTTCATTGTATTGAGCGACTATCGAGATATTTTGACCCACTGAATAAAACCGTCGATTTACAACAGGTAGTTTGCGTATTAATTATGCAAGGTTATCTGAGGCGAAATCCTTTGCAACCAGAATATGCACTGCGTAGCGGTCAAATTTATCAGGCGGTGCTTTCTGGGGGAGGCTTTAACTTAGAGGAGTATGTAGATGTTCCCACCTCGGCATCTGGGTTAACAATCATTGATCCGTCCGGAATAGGTAAGACAACCAATCTCCTAAATATCCTCTCTTTATATCCCCAGGTGATTGTCCATCCGGCTCATAGTGTTTACCAAATTGTTTGGTTGAAAGTTGACTGTCCCCATGCAGGTTCTTTGAAGGGTTTGTGTATCGACTTCTTCAGAGCCGTTGACAAATTACTCGGCACTAATAACTTCCAAAAATTTGGGGTAAAACGCAACTCTGAAGATTATATGCTGGCTCAAGTTGCCCAAATTGCACACACCCAACATTTAGGAGTTTTAGTTATCGATGAAATGCAAAATTTAGCGGCAGCCAGAAGAAATAGCTCCGAAATGTTGAATTTTTTGGTGAAAATGGACAATATTATTGGAGTTCCAGTAATTCGCGTTGGTACAAATGAAGCTTTCCCAATTCTTCAAGGTAATTTTAGAAATGCTAGAAGAGGTGTGGGAGAAGGAGGAGTAATTTGGGACAGGATGGAAAACAATCATGAATGGAGCTTTTTTATCGAAGGGATGTGGGAGTTTCAGTGGACAAAACAATATATCCCCTTAACTGCAAATATTACCTCGGCTCTATATTATGAAAGCCAAGGGATTATTGATATCGTCATTAAACTCTATAAAATGGTGCAATGGAGAGCTATTGCTTTAGGGAGCGAATTAATCACTGTTGACTTGATTCACGCTTGTGCTGCTGACGGGCTGCATCTAGTTAAACCAATGTTAGATGCTATTAGGTCTGGGGATGAAAAGTGGATGATGAAATACAAAGATATTGCCCCCTTGGATACAAATTTATACCGCAATAAGTGCTTGGATTCTCTTGATGAAAGAGATTTAGAAGAAGTGAGAAGATTAGCACGCTCATCACAAAGGATGGGGAACATATCAGCAACGCTACGCCATGTGATTATTGAACTGATTAACTTAGATGTTCCGCCTACTACTGCCAAGAGTTGTGCCGAAAAAATTGTTGCTTCTCATGGGGAAGATGCAGATAAAAAACTGTTAATTAAAGAGGCTTATAAACTAGCTTTGCAATGTGGAAATATTTCAACGGAGAAAGGGAAGCATCGGGAACAAAAAACAAAACTTCAACCGAAATATCAGGAGAATGATATCCGAGTTATTGTTGAAAATGCCAAGAAAGATCAAACTCCAGCTTGTGAGGAATTAAAGGCTTTGGGGATTATTAAAGACCCACTCAAAGACTTTTTTATTAGTGGGTAGTATATGCTTAGTTTTTTTCCCACACCTTACCCAGATGAGATTTTATATAGTGTGTTTGCACGTTATCACGCCAGAAGTGGTAATATAAAGCCTGATGAAACGTTGCAAGAATTGTTCAATTCCCGAAACATTATAGTTAGGGCTGACTTACCCTACAACTTGGCTTCTTTAATTAAAAATCTCCCACTGCTCTCTCCACATACAGTGGAAAGTCTCATCCAAAAACATACACTGTATCCCATGTATGCAGTCTTTATGCCTGACAGAAGGTCAGCTATTTTGAAGTACATGAAAGGAGAATTGGGGACACATATTTATCGGGGAATTGCCAGCTTGGTTCATCTGCCAAAATATTTTAGGTTTTGTCCAAAATGTCTTTTTGAAAACTTGCATACATTTGGCGAAGCATATTGGCATCGACTTCACCAAACGCCTGGTGTTCTTATCTGCACAATTCATGATGTTGTCTTAAGCGACAGCATTGTACCTATCTGGAGTAATAAGTGGTATCAAGTTGGTATTGCTAGTTTGGAGAACTGTCCCATACCAAATGTAACCAGAAATTACAATGAGTCCACTAAGGAGTTGTTACGCCTAATTGCATCTGATATTGAATGGTTAATGACCTGTGATTTCAAATCGCTTCCTTCTAAGGAATTAGATTGGTTCCATATCCAATATATAATTTTATTGATTAAGAGGAATTTAGCGACTCTAGACCGTCAGGTATATGAGCAAGGTTTACGACAGAAGTTTTTGTCTTTTTATGGGAGTGAATTTCTTGAGGCTCTTGGTATAAATGTCAGCTACAATAACATAAATTTATTTAACATTTTCCGATTGCATCTGGAAGTTTTTGACCCGGTGATGCATTTGCTGATGATTAGATTTTTGAGGAATTCGCCTTCAACATTTTTTGCTCGGAAATCTAAATATAAGCCTTTTGGTAAGGGTCCTTGGCTTTGTCTAAATCCTGCTTGCAAACACTATCTCCATTCTGTGGTTACGAAGTTAGTGATGCTTTTAAACAATGATATCGATTCGACCTATTCTTGTATAAAAAATCCTCTAGGGACTTTTGAATGTGATTGCGGTTTTAAATATAGTAAGAGTGGCGTGAATTTGACTAAAGTTGATAAGTTTCGATTTGAAAGAATCGTGACGTTTGGTCAATTATGGGAACAAAAGTATTTGGAATTAAATGTTGTTGATAGACGAAATTTTCAGCAAGCTGCGTACAGCCTTAGTTTCAATTATGGCAATAGTCCGATGAATATGTTGCGTAAGCTAGAAGCTTTGTGGAAGTCTTTGAATGATAGTGTAGGAACAGACTCCAGTTAATCAGACCCTATATTGTTGAACTTTTTTATTCAACTTTCTCGACCTGCACTCTTCTACATTGGTAAACTGAACTCAACCGAGGACAGTTATTGTTCAACTTTATTTTTCTGGCATCTGTGATGGATAACCAAAACTTAAGGGTTGTATCTCCTGAAATTGTTGAACTTTATTATTCCTCTACACCTAGACAAACAATACAGTTGAACGATCAATAAAAATGTCTAACAATTTCTCTGGCTCAAAACCCTTGAAGCTAGGTGTCGGTGGTGCTCCCGTGCTGAAAATATTGGTCGGTTGAGCCAAAAACCAGCCCCAAATTGTTCAACTTGATATCTGCACTATGGAACATCGTGAAAGATATAATGGAGCGAACTCAAGTACCGAATACTTACCAGTTGGGCGAAGTCTGCCAAATCATTGCCAAAGACAACTCCGAAGGGGCTGGGGTGTTAGGGAATAGTCAGCGCAGTGAACAACTTTAGCTGCACCGTAAAGTTTTGATACAATGCAATAATCATGTAAGTAATTGCTAAACCCGGATAATTCAGCAAATGTGTGATTTATTATACATTTATGGAGGTAGGAGATAATATTTGATACTTATTCTCAGGGAGCGTGCAACTCAAGAACAAGTTGAGTCAATGCTGCAAACTTTGAAAATTTACATTAAAGTTGCAGTAGACATTGAAAAAGGTATTTTGGCTGGAGTGGATATGAACCAGAATTTAGATGCAAAAAAATCCGGTTTCAATGTGACGAAATGCCAACTCGCTTAGGACATATAGCTTCCAACTTAGCGCGTATTAGAACATTTTGTAATACTGCTTATAAAGAGGCTGTTGAAAGTGTGACAGATGAAACTCTATGGTTTATTGAGTGGACTGCCGCAGAAATTGAACCGGAATATGCCGAAGAACTAGTTAACATTCAAGTTAAACTAGCAAGATGGAAATTGACTTTTGATAATATTTTGTCTAATGATAAAGAACGTAGAAAAATTGCAGAACAGTCGAGTGCTTTATCTCAAAGAGTGTTAGATATGTCCGGTTTACTGTCTGAATCATTAGCATAGTAATTAACTAACAATATAATAACAAGTAATTTTTTAAATTACTCATAAGTCAAAGGTAACTTTTCTAACTGGTAGAACCAGGTTGTCTACTATGCAGGAACGCCAAAAACAATTAGCTCAGTTGATTGAACAGTTATTACAAGAAGGCTGGACTCAAAAAAGGTTAGCTGAAAAAATTGGTGTAGATTCTACAACTGTATACAGATGGTTAAAAGCGAAAGTCATTCCTGAAGCTGACTCTAAAAATTTCTTGCGTCTGGCAAAACTGAGTGGGGGTGATAGTGAATCGCTGCAACAGTACTTGGATGGTTATATATCTTTATCTACCTACCGTCAAGGTTGGGAAAATAGCCCATTGAATTATGCCCAAAATTTTAAAAATCGTCCTGTTGAGGAGATTAAAGAGGAAGTCTTAGCGCAAATTACTCTGCTCGAACCAGCAGATATTTTAGATGTAATATCTAGAAGTGCAGACTTCTTAGCAGCAAAAACAGCATGAACAAAAAGAACATAAATAATACAGCACTTTGCGTAACGGTTAGGTACAAGAGTTGAGGACATCAACTGGAAAATAAGATAAAATCTGTGTCAGTTAGTCGCGCAAAGTGCTGTATATAGCAATCCGATATTGAAACGTGAGAAAATACGGTGATTAAAAGTACGCATTTCCCATGGGAGCGATTTTGTTTCTCGCGAATGATTTACGATTGCTATAGTAAGGCTATGATTCCCATTAAAGACCATAGTTTGAGATCGAATAAGTCCAGTTTTGTCAAGACTTCCCCAAACCCTAAGCTTCCGGTACAGCCTGCCACGCCTATAACTAGACTACTGTGAATCAGAAAGTAAACACTAAAACGCCTATTGTTTAGCTTTGTTTAGACCTGGGTAGTTTTGAGTAGGTTTTATAGAACGGCTAAAACCCTTGTTTTTACATTCATTCTCGAAAGTTTGTCATCTACTGACACTGATTGCAAGCAACATAGTTTAGGCGTAACTAAGAGGTGTAAGTAAGCTACATGATGGATAAAGATAACTTGCATAATATCCATTCCTTACCTCTGTTAGAAGAGACAAACGAGAATATGCCGGAATTTGGGGGCGGTTTACCTATTATTAAGTACTGGGCAAATCATACATTGTCGCCAGAAGGACCAAAACTCTGGAAAACTTTACTTCATAAAAGTGCTTGCTTGTCATGTGCCTGGGGAACTGGTGGACAAAAAGGTGGTTTTACTAATGAAGAAGGGGAAAAACTCCAGCGGTGTATGAAAAGTGTTGAAGCTATCTCCGCTGAAATTAAACCCCCAGTCCCTAGCCACTTCTTTGAACAACACAGTATTAACGAACTCCAAAAACTCACATCCCTGGAAGCAGACGGTCTTGGCAGGTTGAGTTTTCCAGTAATTTTACGTCAAGGTAAGTCTCATTATGAACGCATCAGTTGGGATGAGATTTATGAAATTGCTTTATCTGCTTTTCGGAAAACTCCTGAACGAGTAGCTTCCTATAGTTCTGGTCGTTCTTCCAACGAAGCGGCGTTTTTACTGCAATTGATGATGCGATCGCTTGGCTCAAATAATCTAGCTGACTGTTCGGATCTCGATAGGCTGTTTTAAATGCTTTGTGGGCAGATTCGTAAATTGCGGGAAATTCGGACTGGAGGAAGGTAAACTGGCTCATATATTCATGTTGGCGTTCGGTGATAGCTCTGTAAATCCCTGTCTAATGACCAGATAAACACTTCACTCATGGGGAAGCGTTTGCACAATTTATTAAATTCTTCAATGATGCTGAGATCACCGAAACTTGTTCCTTCTTGCTTATCAGGAGCTTTGTTTTTGCCTGCCAGATCCGGAAACTGATCAATCCATAGCAATATCTCTGTTGTGTCTGGAAATGCAGTAGGCTGCCAGGGGGCTTCTCCGTTGAATGCAGCTTTAACTTGTTCAACAAAACGTAGGGCTGTTTTCCTTCGCATTGTGCCGTCCCCGTTTTGGGCAATGTGGTTGCCTGTTTCGAGAATGGTCGCCATAGGTAACAGAAAAGTACAGCCAGATTGAACATAGGTCTTAAAATCTTCGAGAACTGATGCTCTATGCTGATTATATTTGGGAACGTCGAGTATTTCCACGAATATGCTGGTATCAATCAGGCAAATACTACTCATTGCCGTACTCCTGCAAACGAGACAGCCATGCCATAGCTTTCTGTTTTTTGTCTTCAGGTGTGTGCGGCGACTTAACGAACCTATCCACTACCCCAGCAGTTACCAGTTGTCCCAGTAGTCCTTGTGATATCAGACTGGGGAAATCGTACATATCCCCAAGCCTGACAAGGCGGCTATTGCCTTGATTCCCTTCCTCTGGATCTCGAAAACAAAAGACTACATCACCTAGGGCTGCGTCGGGTAAGGCATCCATTAGGGCTGGGTTGTGGGTGGAAAGCAGCACTCGTAATTTACGCCGTTCGGCAATATCTCGGATGCTGGCGAGTAGATGCTTGGCGCGGTTGGGATGAACGCCGTTGTCGATTTCCTCGATAACTACTAAACTACCTTCCGTAGCCGATAGCATAGCTGCGGTGATCGCCAACACTCTCAATGTGCCATCTGATAACAACGCGGCTTCACAATAGCGACGGTTATTGCCAAAAGTCTCCGCTAGTCTCACCATGACTTCATCCCGTGGACCCAAAAGGAAATCTAGCCCATCTATAGCCTGTTCTGGTAAACTCTGAATAAAGTTGAGAATTGCCTGTTGATTTTCGGCTTGGTTCTCCCATAAGCGAAACAGAACACTGGAAAGATTAGTACCATCTTCTTGTAATCGCTTATCAGATTTGAAACTGTACTCGCGCATTTTGGCGGGAACAGGATCTAGGAACAGGATATTCTGTAAGACTCGTTGATATTCGCGGACTGTCTCAGGAATTATCTTTTGGGAATTGTCATATTTGGCATCAAAACGAGCAGGGCTGTCTAATTGCACAAAGATAGCCATCTGATCGCTACACGTTATTCGTGGTTTGTTTTGTCCCCTGGCAAAGTTGTTATAGGCGACACCAACATCAGTATTTATTCCTTCAGAAGGCTGATTTAGCTCATATAGGGGGACTGAATTTGTCGAGTCAACGATTCGCTCACTACTGATATGCAATTCTCCATCACGCACATTCAGGGTTATATCGAGTTGGTTCCACTCTGTTAAGTCCAAACGGCAACCGATGGTAAAACTTGATTCTCCCCGATGGCACAAGTCATTTACTCGACCACGTACAAGCCGCTCGGCACTATTCACAGCATATTGAATGCTGGAGAGTTTTTGTCCTTGTGCCAGCCATGACAGAAAGCGCAAACCTTCAAGCGCGTTACTTTTACCTGCGGCATTGGCTCCTATTAGCACGGTCAAAGATCCAAGGGGTAAGCGGCTTGTACGATAACTTTTGAAGTTGGCGAGGGTAAATTCTGTCAGCATGGCGTTCATGTCATAATTCTCCTCTGAATGCACGATATTGCGTTTCGGCTTCGCTCAACGGGCGGCTTTTGTTTGTAGCCGAGTCAGGGGGTGACTTCCTGGCTTAGGCATCCACCTAGTCAATCATATCTGCCAACAAATAAGTCATCTCTAACTGACCTTGTTTACGGTTATCGTCGTACTGGAGAAGCACATCCAGCTTGGCATGACGGCTGACTTTTTGCGTCTTTCGCACATCCCCTTGGGTTGCTTCTAAAAGAGTTGTAATCCCACTATGGCGGATGCGGTGCGGTGACATTAACTTTTTCACACCAGCTGCATCAAAATAATTGACAACAATTTTGCGGATGCCGTCCCCAGTGAGACGATGCCCTTTGCTGCGGTTATCAAGGGCGATAAATAGGGGTGAGGAGGCGGTAATATTCCCCCGGACTTGCAACCAATCACAGATAGCATTAACTGTTGCTACTGACAGTTTTACCCATTCATCATTCGTACCTTGCCCTTTTCCCAAAATCCGCAACCTGTCAGAGTGTGGGTCGAAGTCTTTAATATTTAATTGACTCACCTCATTGCGTCGCAGTAAATTTTCCCACAACAGCCGCAACAGCGCATAATCTCGTTTCCCATGAACTGTTGAGCGCTCAATTAACTGGACTACACTGTCGATGGTTTGGGCATCCACCCCAGAGGTATCTCGATACGCTTTTACCTTTTCCAACTCTACATCTTCTAGCGTATAGCTGCACACACCCAACTTGCGGGCAAACTTCACCAACGATTTAATGCTGCTGAGGCGACGGTTGACTGTTGCTTCCTTCAACCCCTGTGCCAGTAGCTTGGCCTTATATTTCAACACCACCGCCACCGCCCGCTTCTCGGTCAGGTGCAGAAACTCCAACACGCTGTCAGAATTCGGCTCAATACCAGTCATAGCCACGAAAAACTTTCGCAAATCTTTTTGGTATTCGCGCCGGGTGCTGGGTGCGCGAATATTGGCAAGCATCAAAGCAATGACATCCTGCTCATCAGGAGTTGCCGCAAAATACCGCTCAATTGGGGCTGAAAGAGATTTTTTTAATGACTCTACCGCATGAGCAATAGGAGTGTCATCGTTTGCTTTTGGGGATGCACGCTCTTGGGGATATGGAGTATCGGACATAGCATTAAGCGCGAAAACGGAACTTTTCGATATCAAAACTATTCTCTCTCAATTTGCCCGACCGCACTCACTTTGGCGCGATAAATCTTCCATTAGACGTTCACAATTGGAATGTTGCTAAATATACTGCTGTGGTATTAGTGCTATTCGCTTGTTACCCAACGCTTGACTATACTACGTTATGTATTCTGACTGAATTATGAGCAAGGCAAAAATTAAACCATCCCAGTGGTTGGAATGGTTTAAGGGAATTATCAATTTTTCTTAATGCTCTTTTGCTTATAGGCGGCGACCAATTGTTGTTGGCAACAATTCGGGCAAACCTTTTAACTTGACAGTTTCGGTGAGTTGGTTGTTATTCTGGCGTTTTGAATAGATAGGATTGCCCGTTAGCTTGATTAAGCTTGATGCTATTAGGGTTGCGCTTCCAAGATCCGACCTATACTTCTTGGCGATAGTGCTGGCAGCCCCCTGCTCTTTGCTTCTTCAGCTACCTGCATATGGTAATGGTGCTTTGAACGACTGGGTTTTCGGTTCTTGCTCCATTCGCTGATTTCAACGATTTTGCTCGCCTCTGTACTTTTGCACTTTTTAGGTCTGCCTACGTTTACACCTAATACCTCGTTAGCCTTGGCGATCGCCGACTCCTGGGTTTCTGATGAGATGGTACTTGATGTCCATCTTTTCTTCCACTTTGCTATTGATTTTTCAGTTACACCAATCTCTTCTGCTATGGCTAAGTATTTTTTACCTTCGTCTAGTCCCAGCAGAATTTTCGCTCTTTTGCTAACTTCATCGCTGCTGGTTGCGGCTAGGTGCTCTAGTGCTTGTTTTTCAATAGAATTTAATATCTGAAGGTGAGGCATCTAAAAATTTACCCCTCTCTACTGTATAATTTTGCCAAATGGAACGAAACCTGATATACTTTATTTTGTAGCGTTTATTTTTCCTAAATATTCACTCAAAACCCTGTTAGTAGCAGGGCTTTGAGGAAAAAACAGGCCCACATGTTACTAAAACAGAACGGAACTTTGTTTTGTCAACTTAATCATCTAGAGCCATCATATCATGAGTTTACCCAGTTTTACAAACCTTTCTTTAGATGTTTTTTTCCCAAATACCAGTGGGTTAAATCTCTCTTTAGTAAGTCGTATTGGTTTTCAATGGATTGGGAATAATACTTTTCCACCTAAAAAATTCTCTTCAATAGTTTTTCTGGTAGGTAATATTTTGCTACTTACAAGATTTAAGTACTTTTTTTAATTGTCACTTTCAGCGATGAGTGAAAGTGCTACAAATCTTGCTGCTTAAGATTTTTCTGTTTCCTGCTTAGGCTTTTCAAGATTGGATTTATCTTTTGAGTGACACTTTGTGACCCGGAGTATAAATATGTCTCAGGTGCATAATCCGGCAATTGTATATATTTCTCCTGCGGAGTTGGTTGTTCATCCGAAGCTGATAGAAATATATGGTGAGAATGAGGATCGTCCGGCTTTGGAAAAAAGTATCTCAGAAAAAGGGATTCTTGAATCCTTGAAAGTATCTGCGCGTACTGGTGTAAATGTCGTCTTGGCAGGTAAGTGTCGATTGCAGATAGCTCGCAAGCTCTTAATTTCCGCTGTGAAAGTGGAATTTGTCGAGTCTGGTTCGCCTGAAGAAGATTTGAAACTAGTGCTTGACTTTAATCTCCACGGGGAAGGTGGGAAGACTCATTACCAAAAATTTAACGAGGGGCAGTACTGGGAGAGGGTACTTCGTCCCCAGGCGAAAGAAAGACAAAGGGAGAACGCTCGTCGTTTGAATCAATCGAATGATTCAAATTTGAATCATTCGCTAAATGAAAGTAAGTCTCAATTAGTAAAGGTAAGCGAGTGATTCAGGAGGTCTCAGCAAATCTAAATTTAAGTGTTGGCAGTTATCACAAGGGTAAGAAAGTATTTGATTTAATTTCTCAATTACGAGAACTGAAAAAATTTAAGGCAGTTGTTGCACTGGAGATGGAATTTAACCGGAGTATTGATGCAGCGTACAAGTTTGTTTGCAATCAAGATATCTGTTACCAGGTGATAGACCTGATTGAGGCAGGTGAGATAAATAGTATAGCCGATGGTATTGCTTGGATACGTAGTGGCGAACGCAAACCGTTTCGGCGTTTCCAGCTTGACCAAGTATATCAATTCAAGAAGAGACTGCGGCCAGAGTTGGAAATTGTGGGACGAGTTATTAATATAACTAATGAATTTGTTGTGTTTGGATTGAGAAATTTAGTGAATATGAGCCTTGAAATTGTGAATCTACGTCCGCGACAGATTGATGCAGAGTTGCTTTCGTAACCATCTGCGTCACAGAGGAGGAGAATATTTTGCTTAATGCAAAAGTTTAGTGATGTTTTCCCAGTTCAGGTGTCTTTAGCGGAGTTGTTGAAACTTCTATGACTTGAACCATAACTTGGGCTAAAATGTGAACCATAAAATGAGCCATAAGTAACGGCAAAATAAGCCTTACGGGAAAAAGTGAAATAAAACTTTGCATCAAATAATGAGCCAGAGTTGATTTTCTGCACCATAATATGAACATGAGTTGAAAAAACCCTAAAGGACAAAACCCCAAGCAAACAGCCAGCTTTTAGCAGCACAAAAATCAACTTTTGTCCCAAAATATGATTCAAAATCACCAATATCTGCTTCACTCCCCCCGTAATCAGTAATATAGACTTGTGTAGTGAAACTCCAAAACTGTCTCTAGATATAGGGTTCTGGGGGGAGTCAAGAAAAAATGAAGCCCAAACACACACCTATCATCTTCTAGTTCCATGAACTCCTCTGAATTTGACCAATGGTGTTCCCAACAGCAACTAACGGCATCTTGCCTAGACCTAATTGCCACAATCAGGTCAGCCCCACCCTCACGCCGTGTACAAGGACGCGCCAAAAACGTCAGCGGAGTTTACCCCAGCCGGAAAATGGGTCAAACCATCTCCTTTGAAAGCCACACCGTAGAACTGTGGGCAATCTACCAAATGGAACACGACCCAGAGGTATTAGAGTTTTACGACCAGCCACCCTCCTTCCTCATCCAGTACCAAAACAAAACAGGACGCAAAATAGGTCACTACCATACCCCAGACTTCTTCGTGTTGAGAACTGATGGTGCAGCCTGGGAAGAATGGAAAACTGAAACCGAACTCAAACGACTAGCCGAAAAATACCCCGGACGCTACCAAAAAACTGCCGACGGTAAATGGCACAGCCCACCGGGAACAGCCCATGCCTCTTCCTATGGACTCAAATACTACATCCGCACCGATAGCGAACTGCATCCCATCTTCACCCAAAACCTCATCTTCCTAGAAGACTACCTTCCATTCAACATCAACATCCCCCACACCATCACAGAACAAATACTCACCGCAGTCCAAGCCAACCCCGGAATCACCATAACCGCCACACTGGCCTCAAGCCCCGGAATCAGAGCCAACGACATCTACGCCATGATAGCCACAGAGCAACTCTACGTAGACCTGTATGCAGCGCCCCTAGTAGAACACTGGCGAGTACAGCTATATCTAGACCAACAAACCCATCAAGCCTACACACATCTAGCCATAACTTCACAGCATCATCAACCAATACCCCTACCCACAGCACTCCTACCAAACACAGTCCTGCTATGGGACTCCAAGCCCTGGACATTAGTAAACAAAGGCGAAACCACCACCACACTCCTACCAGAAATTGGACAACCCATCCAACTACCAACAGCATATTTCCTGCAACTATTGGAAAGCGGCAACATCAAAATTCAAAACTCTGAAAAACAAGCATCCATCAATAATGCAGTGCAGGCACTCATGGATGCAGCCTCTCCAGCCGACCTCAGCCAAGCAAATCACCGATTTCATCTAGTACAAGCCTATATTCAGCACCACGCAGATATCTACAAAGATATTCCTGCCAGTACCTTGAAAAGATGGGTAAAACAGTTTCGAGAAGCCGAAACCAAGTATGGTTGCGGTTACGTTGGTTTACTACCACGTACAAAGCGGCGAGGAAATCGTCAAACCAAAGCACCAAACCAATCAAGGGAACTACTCGATAAATTTATTACCGAGCACTTTGAGACACCAAGGCAAGCACCAGCAGCTTCGGTATATAGGTTATACGTCAAAGCTTGCAACGAATTAAATATACAACCCCTGAGTTCTCGTACCTTTTATCACCGCATCAAACAGCGACCAATCCACGAACAAACCAAAAAACGTCAGGGAGCAAAAGCCGCATACCCAACAGAACCAACAATCTTAGAACTAGCCAAAACCACACCCCGACACGGAGACAGACCCTTTGCCATCGCCCACATTGACCACACCCAACTCGACATCGAACTACGCTCACAAGCCACAGGACGGAACTTAGGACGACCTTGGCTGACATTACTCATTGATGCCTATTCCCGTCGTATCCTCGCCCTTTATCTCACCTTTGACCCACCCAGTTACAGGTCTTGTATGATGGCACTACGTTCTTGTATCCAGCGATTTGGTCGTTTTCCCCAAGCCGTAGTCGTAGACGGAGGCAAAGAATTTCATAGCCTCTACTTTGACACCCTACTAGCACGCTACCACTGCATCAAAAAAACCAGACCTGGAGGCAAACCGCGTTTTGGTTCAGTCATAGAACGATTATTCGGCACAACAAATACCGAGTTTGTATACAACCTCTTAGGTAACACCCAAGCAAGTAAACAGCCACGACAGCTGACTCCATCCGTTGACCCCAAACAACAAGCTGTGTGGACATTGGCAGATTTGTATACCTACCTCACCGAGTGGGCCTACACCATTTACGACGCAAGCGAGCACGATTCCCTGGGGGCAACACCATTACAAGTTTATACCGACGGGTTGCTGATAGCGGGGGAACGAGAACACCGGCACATCGCCTACAACGAAGACTTCCTCATGTCCACACGCCCCAGTACAACCAAAGGAACGGCTTTAGTCCAGCCGGGACAAGGAATTAAAGTCAATTATCTTTATTACTGGAACGATGCTTTTCGCAATCCATCTGTTGAAAAAACCAAAGTTCCCGTGCGTTATGACCCCTTTGATATGGGTCACGGAAACGACACAAAATACACCCAGTTCTGTTACGGAGACAGCAGAAGTGCAAATCCAGCCCAAGAAGAGGCAAACTCGCTCTAAGAAGGAATCTGCCGTAGTCTCGGAGGAAATGCCACAAGATAAACAAAGTTCTGAGGCTTTTGTAATGTCTTTCACAACTGAGCCTGACAATGTTGAAGCAGTTCCCAAGAAAAATGGGCGTAGGAGTGTCGGACAACGCAAGCCACAACGAGATAAGGTTGGGGAGTAGGGACAAAATTTACAATCTTTTGCTCAATAGAGTGATGAATTGATTCAGAGCTTTTTGGGTTGTTTTGTATCCAGGGGCTTGTTTACCTAATTTTAGTTCCTGTAATACTTGGTCACGTAAAGCTTCAAGTTCTACCATGTTCAGCAGTGTCGGTGTATGCTCTTCAGCGATGTCAGGTTGTTGATCTTGATTTTCCTCTCCCCGTGTAATATACGGAAAAGTGTCGTCTTCTTTCCATGTATTACTTGGTAGATTGTCGCTTTTTACTATTTCTTCTAAATAATCTGCTCTTGTTAATCAATAGCATTCAGCAGCAATGCCCCAATGCTTTCCAGGTGTCATCTGTTAGTCTCAAAGAGCGTACTTGACGGTAATCATCATTTTTCAGGGCAAATTTCCCTTGAATATCCCGTTTCAACATAACCCTTTCCAAGTAATACACCGTTAGGTTAACAGTTTTTCCGTGTATTACATGGAAGTTAGGTTTTTACTTTGACTGCTTTTTTGAAGCATAAAATGGACATCTGCTTTGTGAAGCATAATGTGAGCTAAAAGCCCATTTTTTCATTCAAGTCACAACTTCCCAATTTGACTGATAAAGAGGAGGTCTTGTTGCGAATGTATGAGTCTGACGTGTTTGAAAAAACTTGGGAGGATTATAAAACCCAAATGAAAGCAATGGAAGTATCTACAAATAGAAATAAGGATAATATTCGTGCTGCATAGGTAGCTGTGGGCAGTCTCTCTAGCAGAGAATTTATCCCAGAATTTAACTTTACCTAATAGAACCCAAAAAAAAGTTGGGTAGCCGCATTGTTGTTGGTCAATCAAGCGCTTTGGACTAAATGCTAGTCTAAGCCTACGTATGTCTAAGCCTAAACAAGTATAAATCTCTGTTTGCTTTTAACCATGAGACGATTACCAGTCGCCTCCAACAAGCGAATAACCAACGCTTGATTGATTGATTGAATCAAAAAAAAATTTCAAATTTAGGCTAACACATTTTGACTAACAGCAAGGCTACCTGATGCACAAAAATTATCAGGACAGTCACTCATGTTCCAAGAAAATTTAGGGGCAGATGTCGAGAACAAGCCCCAATTAAGCCTTTCACAGCCTTTAAAAAAGAAAATCAAACCTCACCTGCCCGCAGAATCCGTGGGTAAACGCTATGTAGAGCGCTTTTGGCATCCATTTGGGGCGATAGTTGCCCCCAATCAAGCACAAGGTGGAAAACCAGCATGGCGCACCATCGACCATTACCTCCATCCCTCCCAACTGTGGAAACTGCACCAAGACAAGTCGAAACTAGTAGGTCTCCGCTTTGACAACACAACCCGTTACGCCACAATCGATTTAGACTTCTTCGGTGACTACCACAACCTTGAATCTATAAATCGTATCAAAGGGGCGCTAGAGGACATCGGCATAGTCGATATCATCATCCTCCAGTCCAGCTTTAGTGGCGGCTATCACCTGATCCTAACCTTTGCATCCCCCCTGCCTACCTTTACCCTAGCCTGCGCTCTAGAGATTACCTTAAGAAATGCAGGCTTTGTCCTGCGGCAAGGGCACCTAGAAATCTTCCCCTACACCAAAGCCTACAGTGAAAAACAAATAACCAACTATAAAGCCATCCGCTGCCCCATGCAACCGGGTAGCGGGTCATTTTTACTGGATAACGACTTACAACCTATTAGTGACTCGGTTTCCGTCTTTCTCGACTATTGCGATCGCGCGGCCAGTCGGCAAGATTTAACCAAACTAAAACGGATAGCGAAAAAAGCCAAAAAACAAATTACACGGGAGAGATATCGCAAGCAAGAGTCTGCTGACGTTGCACAGTGGCGTACCAACTGGGAAGAAATAATCGCCAGCGGTTGGACGGGACGAGAACAAACAAACACCCTCTTACAAATCTTCGTGGGCTACGGAATCGTCTTTTTAGACTTAGAGGGTGAGAAATTAGTCGAATTTTGCCTCTCCACCGCCATTAACGCCCCTGGCTGCACAAAAAATTGCCGCCACCAACATGAAATCGAAGCAAGAGTTAGAGATTGGGTAGAATGCACAACACGCCACCAATGGTATACCCCCTACGCCAGTTATCCAAAACGTCCCTTAGGAACATTTGCCAACACCTATGCCCTAGCCCTAGCTGGTGGTAGAGAAGTAAAAAAATCCCCTGAGATAGACAACGTAATCCCATTTGAAAAACCAAAAAGCCAAAACCAGGAACGCAGCGAGCGATCGCAAAAGCGCATTCAGAGCATAGTCAAAGCATTGGAGTCGGATACAGGCTTAAAAGAGGGAGTAACCGAAAGAGGCAAGCAGATAAGTGCAGAACATAAACTTGTGTAATTAATTATGTTTACCTACTTATAGCGGTTCTCGGTTGAGTGAGATACAAAAACCCCACCCCCAATCCCCTCCCCGCAAGCGATGAGGGGACTATGATGTATCTCATCCAAGTGCATACCGCTATATGCCCAGTGGCAAAAGAGTTTCCTTGAGCATCTGAGTTAAGAAAATCTGTCCACAGCAATTACCTACAGTAGCAATCGAAGCCATATGAAAATCCAGTGAAAAATCTGCAACTGCATCTCCAACAAAGAAAACTTGTATATCTCTCATCAAAGCATCGAGTGCAGTAGCCGTACAGCCAATATGACTATAAACACCTGTGATAATTAACTGGTCTATTTTTAAAGTCTTTAAAGTATCTGCCAAATTGCTTTTGTAGAAAGCACTATATTTGTGTTTGATGATCATGTAATCACGATTATTGTCTGGCTTCACTTCATCCACAATTTCCACATGATCTGGAATGTTGCTCATCCCACCGCCCCAAAAGTCGTACAGCAAACCACGTTGCTCAATATGCTCACAGGGACTAGCAACACTGTAGATAATAGGTATATTCGCTGCAATACAAACTTCTCGAACTGCCTTGATGTTCTCAATTAAATGTCTGCCTGGCCTTTCATCTCCACCCATAAGAGGTTTTAAATAGTACTTTTGCATATCATGAATTAACAGTGCTGCTCTATGAGGTAGAACTGACCACTGAACTCGGTTATATTGCAGACATTCGATTCCCGGTAACTGATAGGGATGGCAACCTGCGCTAAGTTTATTCATTTTATTTCGCCAAATTTCATCATTTATTATCTTCAGCAAAGATACTTGATTTATTGAGGTAACTTTGAGCTATTCTGTTACTTTCGGTAGCGGCGCATCTTGATTAATCAACTTTTTAGCCTGTAGCTCTGTCCAGAAGTCATCAGGAATATTCTGTTGTAATAAATTAAAGTTTTCGTTCATCTGTTTTACTGATGCCGCACCGGGTATAATCGTGGTAACTGCTGAGTGAGCTAAAGCAAATTGTGAGGCTGCTGCCTTTAAGGAAACTTGGTAGTGATCGCAAACAGCTTCTATACGACGTACTCGGTCTACAATTTCTGGTGGAGCCTCTGCGTAATCGTATTTAGCACCTGACTGGACTCCTGTTGCCAAAATACCGCTATTATAAGTACCGCCCAAAATGACGCTAATATTCTTTTTTATACATAAAGGGAAGAGTTTTGACATAGCACTTTGGTCAAGTAAGGTATAACGACCAGCTAGTAAAAAGCAGTCGAAGTCTCCTTCATGGGCAAATCTAACCAGCATCTGCCACTGTTTCATGCCGACACTAATAGCACGGATAACGCCTTGGCTGCGTAGTTTTTCCAAAGCCGGATACGCTGACTCAATCGCCTCTTGATAATGGTCGTCAGGATCATGGATATGCACAATATCAATGCGATCGCTCTTTAGCCGAGTGAGGCTTTCCTCGAATGAGCGCATCACACCGTCATAGCTGAAGTCAAAAACTGGTCGGAAAGGGAGAGGATTGACGAAAATTTTCTTACCACGATCATCACCCAAAGTTGGTATCAAAGTCCGACCTACCTTAGTAGCAAGTACAAACTGATCGCGAGGGATTTCCGCTAAGGCCTTACCCAACCGTTCTTCGCTTTTGCCTGACCCATAGAAAGGTGCTGTATCGAACAGGTTTAATCCAAGTGAAAGGCTACGATGTACCAGTTCAAAGGCTTGTTCTTCTGATATATCTTCATACATCCCTCCTAGAGAAGTACATCCTAGCCCCAAACGGGTTACTTCTAAACCTGTGCTTCCCAAACTCGTCTTCTGCAATGGGTTCATTGTAAGTTTCCTAGTTGTACACTTAGTAATTTTGCTGTACTAGTAGCTTTTGAGATAATTTCTACTGTTTCACTACTCAAACTTGAACTTTTTTTCAAACCTGCTCCGACAATCATCTCACCAGTTTCACTATTTTCCATCTTGAAAATAGAACGGATAGAAACTAAGCTTTCTAGACAACCAGGAGTTCTCAGAAAAAAGCAACCACCATAGTAACCGCGAGGGCGACTTTCTATTTGTTGAATAGCAAATTGTGTATGCTTGTCTTGTGTTCCTGTAGCCGGACTCGGTGTTAGATGTGCCAGAGTCGAAAGCATAGAGATATCACTATGGTAAGGTTTTTCATAAGCTGAGTGGAAGTGTGTAATTTTGTCAAATGCAAGTAAGTCACAATCCACTATCAGTTCAAGTTTTCCAACTACATCTTCTACAAGAGAGCGAAGAGTATTACGGGCAGATAGATGCTCATTTATTAAGCTAGTCTTATCGAAATCTTTGCCTTGTTGATAAGTTCCAGCTAGAATTTGCACTTGAAGTTTTGAGTCAGCAATCGAAATAAATTGCTCAGGTGTACAGCTGATAAGATTCCAGTTATCACTTTTAATCAAAAATTTTTGGTGGATAGGAGTTTTGACACCATTGACCAAATCATTAAGTAGGTCAGGATTAATATATACGGGAAAACGTACTGATACGACCAAATGATCAATATCCAGTTTTTGCCTAAGTTCCAATCCATGAGTCACTACTTTATTGACTTCTACAACTGTTTGGTTATTAATTAGAGAATTATTTTTCTCATCCTTAGTTAAAATACTATCAATACTACTAATGCTATTTTTAGCACAAATTTCCTCAGTGTTTCCTGCTTGCATGACAAAAACAACAGATTCACCTTGAATCTGTTGATCAATTAGATTTGAATCTGTTACCCAATCTAGTTTCTCATTGAGAAGAGACTTGCATTCATACCCAATAATGCCTGAAGCAGTAAGACTTTGCGCTTCTAACCATTTGTCTAAAGCTACCAATAATTGACTTAATGTTGTAGGAGCATTTGAACATATTGACTCCTTGAAAGTGCCACAGGTTATTACTTTTAGTTTGCCATCAATATTTACTACTTCAATGCTTAGTAATGGTGATATACATCGTATATATTTAGTTTCGGTATGCCAAATCCACATTTGATAATCTCCTTGAGATATAATTAATTACTAGCTGTTTATTAGCTATTGAGAGGAAAAATCTAAACTTTAAAAAAGTAATGAAGCTCACAATACCCCGCCACCTGAATCCTTACGCTTGATTGACTAGAATTCAAATTGCAAACTCAATTTCAGAAATCTCGATTCATACATAGCATCAAAGAGAAGATTCTCTTCTGAAGAAAAATGGTTTTTCCAATCTCCTACAATACCCTTACGCATATGTTTAGGAATACCTTCTCGCTGAGGAACCCAATCTAGATTAGCTTTCGGATTAATTGCCATTGCAGAAAATTGACTTGCCGCAATCACAGCATCTAGTAAATCAGACGTTAAGGGGATATCTATAAAATTAGCAACATTTGTAACTACTTGAGCTAAGTTTTTTGTCATGTCTTCATATTTAACAAACATGACATTATCTGAGTCCTGACTTACTTTCCACCAGTCCAATACATGATCAAATATTGAGCCATAACCGACCTTGCCCTCAATATATAGCTTAATAAATTCACGCCAATTCCCTTCGTATCCCATTTTGCTGCGGGCATGATAATAATAGGATACAGCATTGTCCTTTGGATTGCAAGCAACATAAATATATTTGGCTTTGGTTTTGCCAAATATTGGCATTAAAGACACAGGTAAATGACTGTGAAAGTAACGGCGATCTCCACTATCTCTGATGAGTCTATCTAAACTCCATAACAAGTTGCTGCACCTTCTAGCCAAGGAACCGCTTCACTCAATATCTTGTCACCTTGCTCTCCATTGTTAGCAAGTAGGTGAACAATTTGCTCCATCCATGTTGTACCAGATTTAGGATAGGCTACTATAAAGGTATCCCAATCGCGAACTATAAAGCTATTAAGTGCACCAATTTCCCTCTGGGTAATGAAGATAGGAAATGAAATTAATCCCTCTGGATTCTTACCGTCCTTAACCAGTACCTGTTTGTATTCTGCCATTAGTAATCCTATTTATTAAAGAATGCCGCCTCTTGGGCTTTTGAAATTCGTTCAAATTTATCGGATTGAGTTTTGCTGGATTGTCAAAGTCAATCACAAGCTATAGGTAAAGCTCCCCCATGTTTTACCCAGTTAGCGCAGGCAGTACCTAATTTTTTAGCAATCATATCATCATAGTGCTTGATCTGTTGCTGCGTTAATAAATTTTGCCAGCGTCCATTGGTGCCTTTGTAAATGAATTGGTGCTTTTGAAATATTCGAGGTTCAAATTTTTCGGAATTCTCTCGCATATACTCTAGAGAAGATTTATGTAAGATCATCTCCTGGCACTCGGCATCGACTTTGATATCTAAAAACTTGGCTATTTTTTCAACCCAATTAGGTTTATTTTGAATCAAATCAGCATAGTGGACTAGTAGGACATTCGGAAGATTTCTGACCTGCCACCAACTGTTAATAAACTCAAAAAAATCGTAAGCGTTCAGGGGGTATAAAGAAGACGAAAAACAACCCCCAAAATCCAGCAATAAAATTAGGCAGCTTTCAACAAATCAGAATCATCAGCACAAGTAGTAGGGTTTGGAATCAAAGAAGGAGGGGGTGTACCACCACGAGCCGCAATAACAGCCTGAGTCATAAACTCCAAAACATGACGCTGTTGGGACTTGAGGGTTGTCACCACAGTTAACATCCGAGCCACAAAAACACTACCAGCCTGAGTTTGAGAGCCAAAACTAGTCCGTCGCCATATCACAGCTTTCCCGAATCGCTCTTTCTGCCGCATTATTAGTGGGTTCGACACCGAAAGTTGTCACAAATAACCACATCGCCGACTCAACTTTGAGCAGTTGACGACAAGTGCGGACTGTTTTTGCTAAGGGAGTTTTTTCCCGTCCTGTAATCTCGTATTCGTTAGCTTCGTGCAAAGTTGCTCTGATGGATGAGCGAATCTCCTGAACCAAAACCACAAAATCACCACGAGATAACGTACCATCTCGGACTCGATGCCATAACTCAAATAACTTCTCCTGTTGTTTCACCAGAATTGTTCCCAATTCTGCCGAGACTCCAGTCCGTTCCGATATTTTGATAAATTCCCGTCGCAGATGCGCCCAACATAATTGCCGTCGTTCTAAATCTACCCAGTTGTAAGCGCCATGACGGTCGGAGTTCAAAATCCCCCTGAAGTTTTCACCCAATAAATTCTTTGCCCCTTGGGTGCAACGGGTGAGGGCGATTTCAAAAAATGTGACTAGGTGACTGCAACCCATAACCAAGCTTTTCTCTGTTCAGGATTACTACCATCTATATTTCCTTGATTAAAGCTGGTTTCATCGGCTCCGACGATGTTTGCGTTTTGAATATATAGTTTGGCTTCATCTACACAGGTTGCCAGGGCATGACTCGCTTCAAGCCGCAGTCTGTTGACGGTTCCCAATGATATTGAGATTCCAAACACTTCTTGCATGGCACTTTGTACCATTCTCTGACTGTTGCGGTACACTCCACTCAGAAGTGCTACTAGTGCTACTACTCTGACTCCGTATCCACTTGGGTTCACGTCTTCTGGTAGTATTGCACGGGTCTTTGTGCCACATCCTTTACAGGTCAATTGATGTAGACGATGCTCTATGACTATGGGACTGATTGGTGGTATTTCTACTATCTGGTGACGATAGGGGTTTGTATCAACTCCAGTCAGGGTAGAGCCACAATTTCTGCATTCTTCTGGATGATGGTCTATTACTTCGCTACATTCTTCTATTGGGTATAAGTCCCGGCTATTTCCTTTGTGACCGGGCTGACCCCCTCGCTTTTTACCGCTTTTTTTCTTTTGCAGCTTTTTTCCAAATCCCGGTGGGTCACTTGATGGTGGTGATGATGAGTTAACGGAAGTCCGATTAATTTTTTCTAATAATTGTTCTTGAACTGTCAAGACTTCCGTTAGTTTCTTTGACTGTTGCTCTATTTGCTGCGCCATTGTCTCCACCAGTTTTTTGACACTGGCTGGAGTCTTTCCCCAATCTTCTGGGGGTATCTGTTCTCAGTGATTGACGCACTTCTGTTCCATGTCACTTAATTTATCAGATTTTGGGGGTAATTTTTGGCTATCTCTCTTCTACCCCCTGAACGGTTACAAAACAATAAATAAATCATCTTTTTTCAGGGACGAAATGAACCACCTCTCAAGCGAGGGGTACGCGATCCTAAAGCAGTTGTTTGATAGATGGATTTGATTGATGGATGAATTATCAATTTTACGAAGACTGGCTGGAACAAATCGAACTTTATACCGATCCACCCAGGTAAAAATACAACGCGATCAAAAAAGCGCTCAAGAAGCTAATGTGACAATCTTGGGATATGATGCCACTACTGGCAGGTATCAAGTCCAGGACAAGCTAGGTAATATTATTTTGGCTAGAGCAATTTCTAATTCAGCCGCATTAGCGATTGGATCTCAAGTCAGCCTATGCATCTCGCAATGTGGAATCCCAACGATAGATGCTACGCCAAGATAGTTACTCGATGTGCAAAAAATTGCACATCGAGTAACTATCTTGTAGACAAGGTAAATTTATAAACAATTTAGTGATAGGCAAAATCTTGCCTATCACTTTTATAAGATTTAAATTAGAGGGTTGCATATCAGCCCAAGTAAAATTATGTCTAACTCTCCACTAATCAGATGGTTTGGGATCTCAATCCATGTGAATTCCCACATCCTCCCTTAGAGCACCCCATCGCTGCACCCAGCCGCAACCTGCCATAACGATCAAGGTTTGTCCTAACGGGTGGGTGTGCCATGCTGTCCGACCACCAGGCTCGAACGTGACACTGGCACCAGACGTGCGTACTGGATCGTTTGCTGGGAACAGGGGGTCAATGCGTACAGTGCCAGTAAAATACTCGGCTGGCCCTTTGGCGGAAGGCTCTCAGCCACTTCTTGGGATGATGACAAAGGCTGGAAAAATATTTTAAATAATCTCCGTTTAATTATCCAACCTTTTATCCTATTTAATTTAATTCAACCTTGGCTTACAGTTTTTCCCATCCCCCAACTATCATTAGGGTTTGCTAAACTTCAATCCATTGTTTATAGGCTTACTTCCTCAATTTTGATATTCCTGACTTGCCCTGATTTTGTATTTTCCTCTGCTTAGAGTGACAAATGAGGGATAATTATCAGTCTCGCCCTTCTTTACTTCCGCAATATTACACCTGAATCCTTACCTCTTGCCCTATAGTCAGGAAGACTACGAGAAGCTAATGAAAGCATGATCATCCAAAGGCCCGTCAACAAAAAATTAATCCCTACAAATACTCCCAATACCCAAACTGCGCTGACAGGCCATTGATACAGAATAAAAATCCCTAGAATAATAGCCATGATACCGCTAAATAGTACCCAACCCCAGTTTGGATATCGACGCATTTCAAATGCTGCAATCACCTCCAATACACCCTCAATAAAAATGATAAATCCAAAAGCTAAGGTGAGAGAGAGCGCAGCACCAAAGATGTTGCTAATCAACAAAATTCCACCAATTACGTATAGAATACCAACTACTAGTGTTGTCCAGAAGCCTCGTTTGTGACGTGATTGAAATGCATGAACAATTCGGACGATGCCAGCAATAATTAAAGTCCAGGAGAATACGATTGTGATGGCAATAGTGGCAATAAATGGTTCTGCGATCGCTGCAATTCCCAGCAGAATCATCAAAACACCTAAGACAATTGCCAATGCTGAATTTGTTCTGGTTTCTCTAAAATCTTCAGAAGTCATAGCTTTTCCAAAAATGTTTTGATATGTGGTTAAATCTTGAAAGAGAGACGTGATTAACCCAAGTCTTTCCAAGAGTTATCTCTCCCTTGTGCTCCTCTGCCCCCTCTAAGCATTGACCAGTTCAGGTGATAAGCGCTTCAACACCAGTCGTTCGTGTTCCACATGGACGTAGATTGTGTCGCCTTCGTGGAACTCGCCGCGTAGAATCGCTTTGGCAATCGGAGTTTCTAGTTCTCGCTGAATCGCCCGCTTCAGGGGACGAGCACCGTAAACTGGGTCATAACCGACCTGAACAATCCAATTGAGAGCCTCGTCGGAGATTTTGAGCAAGAGTTTACGCTCGCGCAGTCGCTCCTCTAAACGCTGCACTTGTAGTTTGACAATTTCGCGCAACTCGTCCTTCCGCAAGCTATGGAAGAAAATTATTTCATCAATGCGGTTGAGGAATTCGGGGCGGAAACTTTCTCGAACTGCTTCCATGACGCGATCGCGCATTTGTTCGTACTTGCTATCGTCTCCTGCCACATCCAAAATGTATATTGAACCAATATTGCTGGTCATAATCGCGATCGTATTTTTAAAATCTACTG
Organism: Cylindrospermum stagnale PCC 7417; assembly: GCF_000317535.1. Classification (NCBI taxonomy): domain Bacteria; kingdom Bacillati; phylum Cyanobacteriota; class Cyanophyceae; order Nostocales; family Nostocaceae; genus Cylindrospermum; species Cylindrospermum stagnale. The sequence continues at coordinate 2,201 of NC_020050.1, read as the reverse complement.
TGCGTCCCTGAGAATCAGTTAGGCGACCATCATCCAGGATTTGCAGCAGGACGTTGAATACATCAGGATGAGCTTTCTCAATTTCGTCAAACAGAATTACAGAATAAGGTCGGCGGCGAATCGCCTCGGTGAGTTGTCCGCCTTCTTCATAGCCCACGTAACCTGGAGGCGCACCAATGAGACGGGCAACAGCGTGTTTCTCCATGTATTCGGACATATCGATCCGCACCAGTGCATCTTCGGTATCAAACAGATATTCCGCTAAAGCTTTTGCCAGTTCTGTTTTTCCCACCCCGGTTGGGCCTAAGAAAATAAAGCTGGCAATGGGACGATTCGGGTCTGCCAACCCAGCACGGGAACGTTGAATTGCATCGGCAACAGCTCTTACAGCTTCCTCCTGACCAATCACACGTTCATGTAGCTCTTCTTCCAGATGCAAGAGTTTTTGCATTTCCGATTCAACCAGTCTGCTCACCGGAATACCCGTCCACTTGGAGATAATTTCGGCAATGTCAGCTTCGGTGACTTCTTCGCGCAACAGAAATTTACCGCTAGTCTGGATTTGAGTTAGTCGCGCTTCGGCTTCTTCTAGTTGTCGTTGCAGCTCAGTGAGTTTGCTGTATTTCAGTTCTGCTGCCCGGTTGAGGTCGTAATCGCGTTCGGCTTGCTGAATTTCTACATTGACACGCTCAATCTCTTGTCTAATTTGGCGAATGCGATCGATGATTTGCTTCTCTGCTTGCCATTGAGCATTGAGAGCAACTTGCCGTTCTTTTAACTCTGCAAGTTCTCTCTCCAGCCGTTCTAACCGCTCTCTGGAAGCACTGTCTGTTTCTTTTTGCAGTGACAGCCGCTCCATTTCCAGTTGCAGAATTTTGCGATCGATTTCGTCTAATTCTTCTGGTTTGGAAGTAATTTCCATTTTTAGTTTAGCCGCAGCTTCATCCACCAAATCAATAGCTTTGTCGGGTAGGAAGCGATCGCTAATATATCTGGCAGACAGAGTAGCTGCCGCTACTAACGCACTATCAGAAATCTTCACGCCGTGGTGTAACTCGTAGCGCTCTTTCAAACCGCGCAGAATTGAGATGGTATCTCCCACACTGGGCTGATCGACATACACCTGCTGAAAACGACGTTCCAAAGCCGCATCTTTTTCAATGTACTTGCGATATTCATCTAGCGTGGTGGCACCAATACAGCGCAGTTCGCCGCGAGCAAGCATCGGCTTGAGCAAGTTGCTAGCATCCATCGATCCTTGCGTTGCACCCGCACCAACTACAGTGTGAATTTCGTCAATGAACAAGACGATTTGTCCCTGTGCTTCTTGGATTTCTTTTAAGACAGCTTTCAGGCGTTCTTCAAATTCTCCTCGGTATTTGGCTCCGGCAATTAACGCACCCATGTCTAAAGCTATTAGTTTGCGATGCCTACGGCCGGCTACGCCAACGCGCAATGATTCCGGGACATCACCACTGACAATGCGCTGCGCTAATCCTTCTACAATTGCCGTTTTACCGACACCGGGTTCACCAATCAGCACGGGGTTATTTTTAGTCCGACGAGAAAGGATTTGAATCGTGCGGCGAATTTCTTCATCTCGTCCAATCACTGGGTCGAGTATGCCCTCATGTGCCAATTGGGTTAAATCGCGTCCGTATTTTTCTAGCGCTTCATATTTAACTTCCGGGTTTTGATCTGTCACTTTTTGACTCCCTCGAATCTGTTGAATGATGTTGCGGAGTTTTTTTTCATCCAGTCCAAATTCTTGAAACAACCCTTTACCAAAGCGATCGTCTTTGGCAAAGGCAAGTATTAAATGTTCAATAGAAATATATTCATCACCAAACTCTTTGCGGTATTGTTCGGCGCGATCGAGCAGCCTCTCTAAACTGTGTCCGATGTATACCGAACCACTGCTAGCCCCCGATACTTTGGGCTGACGGTTGATGAAGTCGATAGTGCGCTCGTGGAGTTTTTGAACATTCACCCCAGCTTTGTTGAAAATAGAACTGGCGAGTCCTTCCTGTTCCAGTAGCGCTAGCATCAAATGTTCGCTCTCAATCTGCTGATGCTGAAACTGCTTGGCAATTTCGGGAGTACGAACAAGGGCTTCCCAGGCTTTTTCGGTAAATTGCTCGGGATTGGTTGGTTGCATAATCGTGCCCCTTAGCTGAGAAATAAATTATTTAGGCAGTCAA
>NC_019758.1 GCF_000317535.1 Cylindrospermum stagnale PCC 7417 | reverse complement strand
TAAAACTCAACTATTCTGCTGATTCAGACTCGCTATCAATTGCCCCAATTTTGGCGTCTAGTTGATATTTAGCCAGTTGCACTTGTTTGATACGAGACTCACCCAAGTTATATTTTTCTTGCCAGAATCTACGGCGTTGGTCGGGTTCATTCCTCAAACCTTCCAGTGTTACCCGTTCGTGTTCTAGTTTCTCGGTTGATTGGTCAAGCTTGGTAAGGGCAGTTTCATACTGTACTGTGGCTGTTTGGAACTGGGTTAATTTTGTCTCTGTTCCCACCTTGCTAGTGCCGTAATCAATGGCTGATTGAGTCATTTTCTCAGACTTAACACCTACCTTAAGAGCATCAGTATTTAACTCTAAGTTGGCAGCAACCACCCTGAGAGTTTGGCGTTTTTCTTCCACACTAGAGACAATTTCATCAGCCACAGCTTTTGATGTCCTGGTGAGGTTAGAGCTATCTGTAAACAAGTCAGAAGCTAGATAACCATCTGGGTTAAATGTTGCTAGCTGTAAGCCTCCATAGGCATCATGTGATTTAATTTCTTGTCTGGTGTGACCTGTGCCTAAAATGCCGATTGATTCTGCAATGTCGCCAAGAGAGTTAGCAACTGTACCTACAGCAGTGGTTACAGCTTTGGCAGTTTCGCCAACTGCTTTGGTAGTATCGGCAATCTTCTCAGCAGTCTGCTTTAATTTTGAGGTTTTGGGTACTCTTGGGGTTTTGGGCTGTGTGCGTTTACTGCCTGTTAATTGCCCTCTAGGGTGTGCCATAGTTGCTAATTCCTGTTAGTAAAAAACTTGAAAAGTGCTGAGACTCTAACCTCAGCACTGGTAACAATCGCTATTCAGTTGTTAACTAAAGTCATCCAAAAGCAAAGCTAATCTATCAATTACGGGGTCACTTTCAGGATGGTTAAAAGCAGGTTGAGCAGGTTGCAGTTTGCCTTTAATCGCTCTCTGTGGCAATGCTTCTGCTGTGTAGGCGGGTACATACTCCATACCTTCTAGGAAGCTGTAACCGCGTCTTTTTAAGTCCATCAACAAATGATTTAATGCCTCGGTTGGGTTGCTGCATTCCATCTGAATCATTAGAGCGTTGAAATAAGCTTGATTTTGTTGTTTAACTGTTAAACGTGTCATGGCTATTAACTCCAAGGGTGATTTTGTGTAAGGTCTAATTGCGCTTCTGACCGTGCCTGATTTGCGGCTATTTCTTCTTGGTATTGCACCTCTAAAATGCCTTCATAAACTTCTGATACAGATTGAATGGCATCACCTAAAGTCAAATCATTGCTTGTGGTGAAATACTCGCTATTTTGCAATTTTTGGTACTCTGTCAGGCTGGCAATCATTCTCAAAGTTTCCTCAATACCTCTGAGAACTGTTTTGATTTGTTCTTGTGTCATGATTGTTAAGTAATTAATTCCAGAAATGGGATTTTACAAAGGCTTTGGGAAGCTTTACGGCTTCCCTTTTTTATCGACAGTTGCGACAATCTCCCCGGTGTGTAGGTGGCGTTGTGGGTGTGGTAATTGCGGTAAAGCATTGGGAAGTAAGCAGCACTACTAAAAGTGCTGCTATGGGGTAAAATTTGGGCATTCAATTCTTAGATAGGGATTGATTGGGCGATCGCTTCCTTCCGCCAAGTTGGGCGATCGCTTCTAACCTTGCTGCTGTAACTCTTCAATTAGCAACTGTTCCTTAACAGCATTTTTTACCTGTTGGTAAACCTCATGCTCCTCTAATGCGTCTTGGGTGGCTTTCATTGCTATCTGTTGCTTACGCGCTTCATCTAACGCGCTTTGGTTGTTATTGGTGCGTTGCTTCTCTTCCGAGATGCGAGTTAAAGCCAGTTTTACTCTGTCCTGAACGCTGATATTTTGAGCAGATAAGTTGCCTTGAATTGTGGCTAGTCGAGATTCTAATACTTCAGTTTGGCGTGTTGGTAAGGCTAAAGCGCTGGATATTTTGCCAGTGTTGGAAGTTTTAGCGGTAGGGATAACAGGTTTTTGATTTTCGCTGGCAATCAAGGCAATATAGGCGTTAGCGTTTTTGCAAGCTTTTATCCGCTTCATTTCCTCCAGTGCTTTGGCAGTGTAGATACCATCGACTCTAAAATCTGATTCTGGTAGCCAGTGCCAAGCCTCAATGATTTTGGCAGCATACTTGTAAACCGTGCGCTCGGTACTTTCTAGGATTGCTGCCAAGTCTTTGGCAGTGAACACTGATCGGTCAGTGGGGTGTTCAGTGGTGTTCAGTGAACTGTTCACTGTTTGGTCAGTGTCCGGTTCAGTGGCTAGACAGTCAACATCGATAATGTCTTGATTCATAAAGCTTTTAGGCGTGTTCAGTGTCCGGTTGTTTCCTTCACTGAATACATAGTAACATGACTACTCTATTATGCGAGTAGATTTATATTAGACTAGTAGATGTCAAACACCTTGTTATATAATGTAATCTAATACTTAACTATACGAGTATTAAGTTAGAATTGGCTGGAATATTGTTATGGAACCGCGTATGCATTGCTACTTAAAAAACTTTATGGACAACAAAAATTTAAATATTGCCCAATTAAGTAGAGAGATTGGAGTAACAGAGAATGCCATTAGAGGTTACGCCCAAAATCGTTTTAGCCGTATCGATAACGCTACCGCCATCAAACTGTGCAGCTTCTTTGGCGTCTCTATGGGTGATATGTTCCAAATTCAAACGGCTGAACAACTATAAAAAATTAAGATGACCACAACACCAGGACATAACAACGGACAACCACCTAACCGCCTAGACAGGATAGAAGCCATATTAGAGCGCGTGGTGATTCAGCAAGAAACCAGCGGTGAAAGATTAGCCGAACTTACCTATAAAGTTGATGATTTTATCAGCACTGCGAATACAGTATTAGCCAGAAGTGCAATACTAGACGACATCATAGTAAGACTTGATAGGAATTTTGATGAGATGCAGCGCAAATCTGAGGAGCATCAGCAACGTTTTGAAGAGAATCAACGATCCACTAATGCTGCTTTAGAGCGATTGGAAGCGATTTTGATAAAGCTGATGGATAAATGAGGCGCTCAAAAAAATATCCCGGCATATCTTTTATATACCGGGGTATTTTGCTGTAATGGCTTTTGTTAAACCCTTAGTGGGTAATGATTTCCAAGAAGATTTCTATTATAAGTTTTTATTATGATACAATTAATATTGTAATCTTTTTAGCACTACTCCCCCAAGTTTTTGCTTAAAAAGATTTTCATTTAAACAGCGCGTAACTGGAAGTTACAAAAAAAATCTGCTGAACGCCCAAACTGTAAAAACGAACAGCTTTAAAAACGCGCCAACAGACATTAATACTTGAGTCAATCTTAGCAGCGTTTTTATAGTTTGGGCAAAAAAATCTACCCGCAGGGTTTACAATCCTTTGCCCCAACCTATGACCATTATAGTAAATTCTACCATAATTGGCAATAGCCAAGAGCGAATTTTCTCACAATCTTCTCATAATTCAACAAATTTAACTGACAGTTATGAGAATCATTCGCAAAATTCGGTTTTAACTGACAGTTACGGTTTTTTGGCTTCTAATTCCGGTTCTGGTTCTGTTTCGACCGATGTACACGGTTTAATATGCGGAAACCTATTAGCGCTACAAACCGCTTTAAACTGTATAGATTTTGTGAAATTCCGAGATTTACTGAAATTTAGAGCTATAGGAAGTAAAGCCAAATCATTTACAGTTAAGGCTGTAAAACGGCTTTATAAGCTGATAAAAGGTAATTCTGTACAGAAACCGCTACAGGAAATTAAATCAGCTAAAACCAAAAAAACCGAAACCGAAACCGAATTAAGAGCCAAATACCAAACTTTCCTAGAGAACTATCCAGAAGCCAAGTTAATTTATAAGCATTGGAAAGATTTAGAGCTTAGTGGCATTGATGACGGTATCAAGGCTTTAAATTACATTTCTGTAGAGGGCAATACTACTTACAGCTACATTTTATCTGATGTCGAAAAACGCATTAACACCGGAGGATTGACAGCTTCTACAATGCGTATGTATGGTCATTTATACGCTGGTGGGATGGTTTGTAAAACGGTTGATTTGATTAACAGCCGTGATGAATCAGAATGGTGTCAGGTCAAGCCAAACCAACCAAGACCGGGTAAAAATGGCAAGCCTGTTAAGTATGAAGCCCCAAAAGGGAAAAAAGGAAATTTAACCGAACTTTACGCGCTAAAACTTCCCAGACATATTAAAGAAAAATTCTGTGAAGATCCGTTGGTTTTAGACGGTCAAGATTGGGGATTTTGGCAATATGTGAGAGACAAGGGCTTGACCATAGTAATTACAGAAGGCAGTAAGAAAGCAGCCGCTCTACTTTCACACGGTATACTTGCAATTGCTGTATCTGGTGTATGGCTTTGGGGAGTTAGTGAGAAGGATGGGAATGGTAAAGTAATCAACCGCGAGTTAATACCAGCTTTGCAATACTTTGTAGATGTTCCTAGAGAGTGGGTTGTTTGTTTTGATTCTGATGCAAAACATAAAACAGTTGTAGGCGTTTCCAAGGCTTTAAATAGTCTTGGGTTTGCAATCAAAAAGCAAAAATCAACTGTTTCTGTAATGTCTTGGAATGGTGCTATAGGAAAGGGAATTGATGATGTAATTTTCAATGCTGGCAAGGATTATTTAGATATCATCTACCAAGCTAAAATCCCTTTTATAGAGTGGGGAACTTCAAACTTAAATAAACTTTTGATTGATGCCGATTTGCTTATTAATAAAGAGAAAATAGGCATTTTAGATATTCCGGCTGATAGAAACTTAATCTTTATCAAATCGGATAAAAACACGGGTAAAACATGGGCTATATCAGAGTGGTTGAAACAGTTTTCAGAGGGTGAACAAAAAAGAATTTTAGCTATTGTTCACCGCGTCCAGTTAGGCAGGGCTTTATGTGAAAAATTCAAACTACCCTATGTAGATGATAAAACAGAACAAAGCCAGATTGATAAATTAGTTTATGGTTACGGGCTTTGCATCAACTCTTTACATCCTTTCAGCCAAGCCAGATTTAATCCTGATAGTTGGAAGGGAGCGATTATTGTTTTAGATGAAGTTTGTCAATTAATCTGGCACTTGTTGACCGACCCCAACATGAAACAGCAACGGGTTAGAGTGTTTAACAATTTTAAATTGTTGTTAAATACTGTTATTAAATCAGGAGGTAAAATAATTTGCGCTGACGCTGACTTAAACGATATCGCGGTTAATTTCATTTGCAGTTTGATTGATGGAAACAAGAAAAGATACATCATTGTAAATGAATACAAGTACAAGAATCCTTGGAAGATTTGTAATTTCACAGGCACTACTCCCGGTTCTCTGGTAAAGGTCGCCTTTGACCAATTAAAGCGGGGTAAAAAATTATTATTCTGTCTATCAGGTCAGAAGATTAAAGCCAAGTATGGCTCTCAATATCTGTCTGAGGAAATTAAAAAAAGATTTCCAGAATTAAAGGTTTTGATTGTTGATGGTCAAACTGTAGCTGATCCACAAAGTCCCGCCTACAAATGCACTGAAAGATTAAATGAAGTATTACTTGATTATGATGTAGTTTTGTGTACATCGGTAATCGAAACCGGAGTTAGTATTGATATTGATAGATTTGACGCTGTATTTGGCATTTTTTCCGGTTTACAAACTGCTAACACTGTTAGGCAATTTTTAGCACGGTACAGAAAGCCTGTTCCTAGATTTATTTGGATTAGTAAAAAAGGTTTGAGTAAGGTTGGTAATGGGATGATTTGGGCTAATGGGATTCTCGGAGATGAGAAAACCAGACAAGCCGAATTAAAAGACTACTTACGTCAAAATGGACTACAGGAAGATTTAGAAACAGGTGGTTATTCCTTTGACCCGTTTACAACGGCTTGGGCTAAATTTGGGGCTTTCATCAACTACACCAACCGCAACTACAGAGAAAGCATTTTAAATGGTCTTAGAGAAGAAGGACACATTATTTGTGATAATGTCCTACCTACGCTTGACTACGAACCTATCCAACTACCTAGCGAAAGTGAAGAAAAGGCACTCAGAAAAGAAATTGCAGAAGGTTGTAAGGAGGCTTATAGAGTAGATCGTGTCGAAACAACCAAAGCCGATGATATAGAACCTACACAGATTGAAACCTTGAAAAAACAAAGGGAGATGACCGTCAAGGAACGTCGGGAACTTCGTAAAGCCTCTATTAAGCAATCTTACGGTGTGGAAACAGTTACGGAAGAATTAGTTAAGGCAGATGATAAGGATTTGTACAACCGTCTATACCTTTTTTATCTGTGGTCTAAGGGTCGGGAATTGATGCCCAAATTGGATATTAGAAAATACGAATTGGCTAAAAAGTACGGTGATGGTAGAGCATATTTAGTTGACCTAAAATCATACAGAAATAAAGTAGAAGCCCTTGATACTATTGACTTTGATGCCTTGCTAGAGTTGGATAACTTTGATAAAAACAACGAAACCTTACAAGAATGTTTTAATGTTATCTTAGATAATTTCTGGAAGTTCCAAAAACTATTTTTCCCGTTAACGGGAAAATGGAAAATTGAACAGGAAATCCTAGAGAATCCTATGGAAATGGCTCAAAGGATAGTAGGTTGGGTTGGGTTAGCTTTTGTCAAAGGTAAGCGTGTGGGAAGTGACGGTAATCGTGTCCAGATGTGGCATAAACCAGCGTGTAAGGTAATTGACGCTAACCAAGTTTGTGAATATTGGTACAACCGTGATTTAGAAAGACTACAGAAACACGAAACCGAGAAAGCTAAGGAACGGGAATTGATGGAAGAAATGGGTATTGATTCTGTCTCAGAATTTTATCAAACCGTGCCAAACTATGAACCAAATAGGGAAGAATTGACGGGTAATGAAAGTTATGGTCAAGCTCCTACTTTGGATGTTGACAGCTATGTTAAAGAACTTCAAGCCAAAACCAAGGCAGAAGCCAAGGAACTAACAGAGTTTATACTACCCCAAACCGTTGACGGCTTTACCCTAGATGACAAACATATCAACGTCTTACCCGTTGTAAGACAGTTGGTAGCGGGTAAAGTTGCACAATGTAGGGAAGATATTAAAGCGTTGGCTGATGAGTTCCTAGCAGCCCTTAGAGAATCTATGGATTTGAGAAAGATAGTTGCTATCTGGGATATTGTCTTGATGGATGAAATTAACGGGCAATTGTTGGCAGATTGTTACTAAATTAAACACCCTCTAAGGAATAAACTGTTAGCAACGGTTTAAACCGTGTATAACAAATATTGCAGATTTAAAATGATTTGACATATCTGCAAATATTGCTATACACGGTTATCTAAAAATTATCAGTTATACACCCTCTACACGTCCCCCACAATCCCACAGAATCCCAACCAACCGACCGTCCTAAACCATCGGGACGGTTTTTTGGTGTGAGTTTATACGTCAGCTAGTAGTTATCAACCACGGCTGACGTATAGGTTTTTACGTCAGCCATAAGTATAGAACAAATAAATGGTGGAAAGAAGCTAAAGATATATATTAGGTTTTGGGTGACGTAAAAAATGTTACTGGTTTAATTTAAGTATAAAACGGCATTGGGGGAAATTGGGGCAAAATCCTATCAGCGCGGTTTTAATACGGGTTGTAGAAGTCAAAACTATTAAACGCTGTATTAGTCGTTTAAACAGTTTAAACCTGTCACAGGCTAAAATAGACGACTTAGGGAGTCTTTGCGGGTAAAGCTGTCTAGAAAATTTAAAACGGAATGATTGGGGCGAAATTAGCGCGTATAAGAACGGTGTAGCAGTAAGTTCTATGGTGTATAACATAAGTGTATTATACTTGTGTAGCACGTGATGGCATTGGGTAAAACCAGCGCGTTTAAACGGTGTTAAGCAAAATCAGAATCATGAGACGGTATGTAACATAACTGTATTATGTTTATGTAGTGTAGCAAGGTTAAACCGTGTTTATCGGTTTGGGGCAAAATTGGTGATGGCGTAACCGCCCGCCTACGCCATCGCCCAACAGATTGCCAGATCGCCTCTACCGCCAAAGTTGGGGAAGGATGGAGGGCAAAAAATGCCAATAGCCAAGCCAGAACAGCCAGCAAGCCGCGTTAAACCGATGGCAGTAGCAATACAGGCTAAAATCGCTATCGGTCATTGTGACGCGGGTAATCACCAGTTGGCGGTAGTCAGCAAAGTTGATATTATGTAGTACGATTGAAACTTAATGAAAGTTTAAAAACAGTTTTTCGGCAACTTTTGGGCAACCAGTTAAAGCACGATTTAACCAGTTAGGGGCAGATAAAACCAGTTCAATAATACTTAACCAGTTAGACACAAATAACCAGTAAGCTAGTGATGAACTGGTTGGGTAGAGGTTGAACAGGTTCAATGCGACTATGTAACCAGTTAGATAAACTAGTTAATTACGTTAAGAACTAGTTCATCGGACAGAATTAACTGGATGCCAGAATGCTTATTACATAAGGATTGTGATTATTGCAGACATAACCAGTTCATAGTCGAGGGAACCAGTTAGCAAGAGGGGATGAACCAGTTAGATGACTGTAGTGAACCAGTTCATAATGTAGATATAACCAGATGCCACGATGCTTACACAGCAAGGGTTTCAGTACCGCAGACATAATCCCAGACATAACCAGTTCAATGCACACATAAGTCAATTAACCAGTTCACGCAATCGAACCAGTTAGACCTCAACACATCTAACAGGTACGTCTGTTAATTTAAATTAACAGACGTACCTGTTAGATGTGTTGAGGTCTAACTGGTTCGATTGCGTGAACTGGTTAATTGACTTATGTGTGCATTGAACTGGTTATGTCTGGGATTATGTCTGCGGTACTGAAACCCTTGCTGTGTAAGCATCGTGGCATCTGGTTATATCTACATTATGAACTGGTTCACTACAGTCATCTAACTGGTTCATCCCCTCTTGCTAACTGGTTCCCTCGACTATGAACTGGTTATGTCTGCAATAATCACAATCCTTATGTAATAAGCATTCTGGCATCCAGTTAATTCTGTCCGATGAACTAGTTCTTAACGTAATTAACTAGTTTATCTAACTGGTTACATAGTCGCATTGAACCTGTTCAACCTCTACCCAACCAGTTCATCACTAGCTTACTGGTTATTTGTGTCTAACTGGTTAAGTATTATTGAACTGGTTTTATCTGCCCCTAACTGGTTAAATCGTGCTTTAACTGGTTGCCCAAAAGTTGCCGAAAAACTGTTTTTAAACTTTCATTAAGTTTCAATCGTACTACATAATATCAACTTTGCTGACTACCGCCAACTGGTGATTACCCGCGTCACAATGACCGATAGCGATTTTAGCCTGTATTGCTACTGCCATCGGTTTAACGCGGCTTGCTGGCTGTTCTGGCTTGGCTATTGGCATTTTTTGCCCTCCATCCTTCCCCAACTTTGGCGGTAGAGGCGATCTGGCAATCTGTTGGGCGATGGCGTAGGCGATCGCCACCGTTGACCCGTTTACCGACCGTTAGCCGCGTCTATCTGGCTTAATGGCTGTTTCCCCGTAACTATGCCCTCAGCTTGCCTTTTGGACTTTCTAGCAGCCGCTATTGGCTTACAACTTCCGGCCTGTTATCCGGTCTTGAGCGGCTATTGTAGTTATTTGACTTCAACTATACTACACAAGCTTGACCGTTTCCCCCAGGTTTGTGTTTAATATACTTCTCTGGTTTTGAATTTATTATAAGAAGCCGTCCACCCCATTGGACGCGGTTTAACCCTTGCACAGTAAGCTTTACAGCCGTTGAAAATCTTAAAAAAGTTGCCTCAGTAAGTAGGATTTTGTAAGGTCAATATAAATACTACAAAATTTATTATCTAAGCAATTACCGCAAAATCAAAATAATTCTGCACTGGTTTAAAACTCCTGACTGGGCAGTAGTCAGTAACTATTAGATAATCTTCAGTTGCTCTGACCTGCTTTACTATCGCCAAAAATGCGATCGCCTAGCTGAGAGACAAGCAGGTATAAAACAAAAATGTATACCTGATTCGCTTGAAGATAAGGTGGCACGGGCTAAGGTCAAGATTCAGTCTGTCATTGATAGCGCTAAGTGGAACACTCCAGAGCGTATGGCAGCTAGCCTTAAGCTTGTGTTGGAAGATTTCAAAGTCAATTAGCTTGATACGCCAAATATTGCACTATTAGTCAGCTTGTGATACAAATGAACTATTGATTTTGATAAGTAAAATATGCCAACAGAGAATGACAGATACGTAGTTAATCATCCTGAAGGATGGGCTGTTAAAAAAGCTCATGCAAAAAGGGCTAGCGGAGTTTTTGACACAAAAGCAGAAGCAGAAGCTTATGCTAAAGAAATTGTTGGTAACAATGGTGGTGGTGAAGTTCGGAGTCAAGACACGCATGGAAAGTGGAGTGATTCTGACACAGTAAAACCTGGTAATGATCCGAAGAGTTCTACTGATACAAAACATTAGGTCAACTTATTAAGTTTTCCATCGCCTAGCTGAGAAGAAGGCAGGCATACATTTCTTGTATGCCTGATTCACTTGAAGAAGCAAATTACATATTGAAATAGAGGATGAGCAATATGGTATATGAACGCATGGCTGATAATCAAGATAAAAACTTGCCTAGTAATATGGAGATTGATGTTGTACTAAAAACCATTATTAGTCTCGTAAATCAAACAGGTATGGAAATTGATATAACCCTTTATGTAAAAGGAATTATTTTTAGTGGAGTAGCAATTTCAGCAGAAAAATATTTTGATAGTTTAGCTAAAGAAATTGAGACAGCCAATGGAGAACCAATAGTGACTCAAGCTTTCGCAGAAGGTTTTAGAAAGTTCCGAGATAATATTACTCTATTATACAAAGAAAAAGAAGACAACAAGCCTGACCCAATACATGTACATCTCAGAAATGCCAAATTTATTTCTGGTACAATATTTAACCCTGATGACATTGGCATTTACTGGAGAGGACGGCTTGACCAAGTTGACGGATTTTCATTAGGGAAAATTCAATGAGCCATTTTGTAGCATTTGTATAGCAACTATAAGTTAACAGGACTTACGTAAAACAGAACGAAAGTAGGGTAATTCATGAATTACCGCTACGCAAGCGTTATGCCAATAACGATTGCGATCAGCCATCAGAAGCTATATTAAAACTACGGACTTGAAGTTTGTATCTTAACTACCTACTCTGTTGAATTTTAGGGAGTGAATGATTAAGAAATGAAACCCTTTATACTATGTAAATCCAAACTGGGTCTTCATCTCGTACAGTAGTAGCTATAACAGGCACACATTTACCCCAATCCCACCTAAACATTGCCGTTTCAATAATAAACCTTATAGTTTGACCCATAGACCCACAAAATTGGTCTTGTGCCAATTTCTCTAAATTTTCTTGGGTAGCAGGAACATAATTGAAATGCGTTTTATCTATCTCAGGTTGTTCTAATTGAATAATCCAACCCGCTCCAAATTTTCCTATCAATGGGGAAATTGCATCTCTTACTATTTTTTCATGTTTTATAAAATAGGATCTATTTTTATTTTTTCGTGAATCTGTTGGTGAAGTTGTCCAATAAAACCTTTTTTCTTCAGAAGCTACAACAGGTTCATAAAGAATATCAGTCTTTTGTAACCAAAAGTTTTCATCCTCTAGAAGTTGATTTATAGCCATTTCTTGAACTAATGGAGAACTATAAATCATTTGCTGTACATCTAACAGTATTTTCGCTTTAAGCTGTCCATAGCTCGGATCTAGTTTCTTTCGTCTCTTCGCTTCACCCATATCAGATTTTAGTTTTTAACAGTAATTGAATTGCAACTTAAAACCTCATCGAATATCGTTCAGTCTATTTTAGATAAGCTGCTCTTTACTCAATGCTATACCCTCAGAGGTAGCACAGTTAACTACAAACTGAGCTACTTTCCCGACAGCCGAAACAACCCCCCCTACTAAGTTTTTGGGGGGGTTCTGCTTGTCTAGTGTCCGATAACGGTTCATTCTTATAGTTACCGTCCGTGGACGCGACTGGGACATGATTCTGTACCTTATCGCTGGCAGCAGTAGCATCAAGCTTGGCTAAATCCTTAGCCAACCACTGCTTAAAGATAGCATCGCGTCCATCGTCCATACCAACAACACGGTAAACCCGCCATAAAGGCGGGTGAGTTTGGGGAATCTCCCAAGTCAGGAGCTATTACATAATCTCAAAAGTTTTAAATATCTGATAAGAAAACATTATGCAATGCCATAACGCGGCGTTACACATTTATTCTCATCGCTTCCCCTTCCAGTAATTCTGTGTTGATCAGCCCCAAGATATCCGCTATCTTTTCCGCTCCGTGTCGCTTGTTGTAGTAGGTTTCTACCTTGCTGGCATCTTTGGGGTTCTCCATCCTGTATTTACTGTGATGGCTGATAATTTCCTCTGAGTGAGCTTTTATCCATTCCCCAATTGCTAAACCATTGACACCTGACAGAGTTCTTAAAGCTTGGTTAGTAATGGCTAATCTGTCATTATCTCCAGTGGCTACAGTGTTGTTATACAAGCAAATTGCCTCATAACATCTTCTGATTTTTTCTTCACTCGCACCTTTAGCGCGGTTGGTTTTACCGTCTGCATTATTCCACAGTTCAGCATTGCTGACGGCTTGCCAGTCAATATCCTCTTTAACCTCTACTTTGACGGCTTGCACTGGTTTAACTGTTTGGCTAACTTGTCCAGCTTCTAATGCCTCAATTCTTTGAACTAGTGGCAATAACATTGCTTGAACTTCTAGTAATGACACGGTGCTATTTTGAGTCTCTGATTCTGTAGATAACATTTCTATTTCCTTTTGTTGTAGTTGTAGGTTTTCTGATTGTAATTCTGTGATTTGTGCTTGCATATTGCTATTATCTTGATTTAGTTTGGCGTTCTCAATTTGCAACTCAGTAATTAATTTTCTGGCTTCTACAAGCTCTTTTGCAGTATCTAGACGGTTTAAATAAGACTCTACTAAATGACTAATAACTGATTGTTGATTGGGTAAATTATGCTGTTTTTGAATCTCTCGAATTTCTTCTAAGTTTGATTCTAAAACTGAAATTTTACTCAGCTTATCTTTTGTAGGTGCATCTGGAAAATTGACAGTATTTGTTACTACATAATCAGCGTAACCTAGAGTAGTTACTAAGTGATTCAAGTCTCCATCATTGGGGTTTTCGTTGGTAAAGTGTCCTGCCAACTTTGCGGCGTGTAGCATTTTAGCGCCTATGCTGCCTTCACAATCGCGCTCTGTAGCCAGTGCCAAGTAAGCCGCTCTCAGTGCTTTACAGTTGTCTTGTTCTTCACCGTGTCTAAAGTTGAGGACTGGGTTATTGTTGCCTTTATCGCCAAAATATTGCCTTACTACTCTGTTTAATGAACCATTACGACGGCTATCTATTGAGCGATTTTGAGCCGCGATATCACGGGGAAATTCATTAGCTATATCAGTTAATAAACCTCTTGTAGTTGGTGATTTGCGTAAATGATTCAGCCGTTCAATGATGTAACTAGCTGGGTAAAGGGTGGCGATTTGAAACACTGGTTTATCACCGCGTTTTTTCCCTTGACCTTCAAACATGACTTGATAGCTTTGACCGTCAATAGGTGTAAATTTGGCACGGGCTAAAATTTCATGGGGTCTTCTACCAGTTGCGGCAATCAAACCAACAGCCAATTCATGAGGATCTAAACTTTCTAAAAGCTTGCCAGTAAGCTCTAAATATTCATCTGGGTTAAGCTCTTGGCTATTACCTAAGCGACCGATAACTTTTTCAGACTTGTTACGCTCTTGCCAGTCTGAATCATCCAAGCCACAGAGCAAG
The DNA here is from genome assembly GCF_000317535.1 of Cylindrospermum stagnale PCC 7417. Classification (NCBI taxonomy): domain Bacteria; kingdom Bacillati; phylum Cyanobacteriota; class Cyanophyceae; order Nostocales; family Nostocaceae; genus Cylindrospermum; species Cylindrospermum stagnale. The sequence continues at coordinate 6,928 of NC_019758.1, read as the reverse complement.
AGGACATAGTGCTTTAACTCATGCCCTTTCACGTTACCTTCTCTGTCACGCTTGGGGACTAATTCAGCGTTTTGACCTTGCAACAATGGAATGGATTTAAATATTTTGTGGAAACCTGTACGGCTGAAAACTGTTCCTAGAGAAGCTTTGCTGTAGTTAGTCTCAGTGTTTAGCCATTCATTGAACTCTTCACAGTATGGCCTGATTTCGTCGTAACTGGTTAAATCTTTGACGGCTTCAAATAGTTGGTTTACTTTCTCCTGTACTGCCTTTGACATCTGGTTAAATCTTATTTCACTGAACTGGTTCTATAGTAGTCTAACCAGTTCAATAATGTCAATACCTGTTAAAAGTTTATTTAACCAGTTGTTGCAAAAACACGGCTAACCTTTGGCAGTGGGTGATTAGAGCCATAGATTACCAATGGGGAAAATGGGTAAAAATATGGAAAAGGTTTATGTATAATATTTACACTGGTAACCATTGTATTTTATAATGCTTAAAACCGTTTTAGTCCTAAATACAGCCAATGAGAAGTAAAGTAATTAATTTAGCTGTTGCCAGTGTGGTTTGTTTTAGCAGTCTGTTTGTGTCTAGTAGTGTTTCTGGCGTCGGTAGTAGAGCGATCGCACAAACAGTAACACCAGCGACAGCACAAAATCAATGTAAAAATACAAAGCTGTTGGCACTTTATAAAAAAATTGATGAATTAATAACTAGAATCGGATTAGGGATAACTTACCCAGAATTTCGTGCCGTTTTTATAGATGCCAAGTTAATTGAAAAAGATTTAAAAGAATTGTCAAAAACTGATTTATGTTATGGGTTGCAATATGATTTAACCCTTAGTTTAGAGTACCTTGGAATAGGTAAAATGTACTGGGAAAGAGGGATGGATGGAACAGACTTTTTATCAGTTAACAATATTTTGATTGAGTTTTTATTAAAACAATTGCCCGATATGGAAACTCTTGGTAATGGAAAATATATTGCAACAGATAATGCTGTAAAGGGTTATTTTAATTTAGGTAAATTGGTTTTTGAAAATATAAAAATGTAATATTTCTGCGAACATACTTGAGGTGGATTTTTAAAATTTAGTAAATAGACTGAATCATTGGTGTTGATCTGCACAGTTTTATTGTTTCGATTCATTTTTTAACTGTTCTTCAATAGTCTTTATTTGAGCGTTATAATCGAAACCTTTTTTACTAGCTTTAGCAACTTCTCTTATCTTAGAAATACTAGCCCAAACTTCAAAATCATAAAAAGGATTTAAACCTATAACATTTCCTGAATTTCTATCAGTAACATTTGGTGATTTTACAATGTTTATCAACTTTAAAATAGCTGATTCAATATCCCAGTTAGAAATATATAACAATAACGCGGCAAACGCCAAAACTATATTAGAATTAGTTAAATGCCATCCCTGACTATTTTTTATTGCAAGATTATAGACTATAAAATCTGATAATTTAATAGTATTACGATAAGGTATTTCTAATTCTTTAACATCAAATACAAGACTATCTTGCGTATTTTTAATTATTTTTTGAATTTTATTAAACGTTTTAGGCGGGTCTTCCCAGTAACAATCATTTGCCATTTCTATTAAATTATGATTTTCATTTATAAAGAAAATTTCAGCAGCTAGTCTCCAATCAAAATCAGGTAATTGTGCATGAAGAGGATTAAATTTTAATTTAATATTTGAAATATTTAAGCTTTTTCGCTTAGAACATTTTAAATGATAAAACCATTGTAAAGCATCTATAGAAATATCCATTTTATATTGATATTTTACTTTAGCTTCATAAAAATATTTTCTCATATCACTAATAATCTGTTGAGATATTATTTTTTGTTCTATGCCTTTAGTAACTAACTCTCTAATAATTTTTGTTTCGTTACTTCTATCTTTACCGAAATCTACATCCCTACCTTTTTGACCTTTTTTTTGTTGAGATTTATTATCATCACAAAAATACTCATGTACATCAAATTTAAAGTGTACTTGCTGTAATGTTGGTGCTAATACTATTTTTCCTCCATCTCCCTTGGAACGACATATAGGACAAAGAACATCTTGACAAATTTCATCTTTTTCGAGTTTTGATAGAATCTTATTTTTAGTTTTTATTAGTCCAAAATCATGACCTAGTAAAGATAAAAGTTGTTCAATATCTATTTCTCGTTGAAATCTTTGAGAATAAACTGTGATAGCCATAAACAAGTTGTATTTTTAACAATGATATTCAATTATATGTCTGTACCGTCGCAGTTTGGCGAGATTCAAAACAGCTTGTCAACATACTCTTCTAGGTCACTGTGTTTAACTCGCCAACTCTTACCAATCACTTTGGCTTTTAACTCCCCTGCTGTAATCGCATTCCTGAGAAGTTCTTTAGACAATCCCGTTAGCAGATGTACCTCAGCAATAGTCAGCAGCAGCTTATCGGCGATCGCTAATTTAAACCTAATCATCGGCTGGAATCCCTACATTAGGGGCTTTTAAAGCGATGTCGTTAAAGGCATATTTCCCGACATCCTCCGAAACTGGCGACAACATCGACAGCGCCGCCGCTGCCCCTAACACCTGCTCATCAGTCACTTCCAGGTATCTTTGCAACTGCTCTAAATTCCTATGCCCCGAAATCTCCTGAATTACCCTCAGTGGTATACCAGCATTGCTCATCTGGGTTAAAGCTGTCCTTCTAAAGCTGTGGGTACTCACTCCTATAATTCCTACTTGCTCACAAGCTTGCCTTAATATCCTTGCTGCTGAGTCATGGCTGATATGTCCATTGCTGCGACCGGGGAATAAATAAATCTTTCCCGCTGTTGGGTAATAATCAGCCAGTAACCGCCGTAAGTCTTCAATCACTGGGATTGAGCGTGTGGCTAGTTTGCCTTTAGTGTTTGACTTTCTCAGGACAAACTGTGGTCTAACATTCCCTTTGTTCGTGTAGATGTCTTGAGTGAGTAGGGTTACACATTCTCGGATTCTACAGGCACTAAACAGGCACACGCCAAACAGCATTCTATCCCGGTCATTTTCCAAGCCGTGAGAGAAGATTAACTGTATTTCTTGCTGTGTCAGAACTTTGGCGCGTCCGTGCCGATTGATTTTCATTGCCAACTGTAGACCCCTGTGATCTACAGCCTACAACTTTTAGAGCCTTAATTTATAGAAATTGTTTTGAGTTGTATGGAAAGTTAAGTAACTGCAAGTTATTCAGATTAAGAAATAGATGTAAAGCCGTTTCATAACTTACAGTTATTTTTGTAATTGTTGAGGTTTAGAGAGGTTTTGTAACTGCAAGTTATTCAGATTAAGAAATAGATGTAAAGCCGTTTCATAACTTACAGTTATTTTTGTAATTGTTGAGGTTTAGAGAGGTTTTGTAACTGCAAGTTATTCAGATTAAGAAATAGATGTAAAGCCGTTTTATAACTTACAGTTATTTTTGTAATTGTTGAGGTTTAGAGAGGTTTTGTAACTGCAAGTTATTCAGATTAAGAAATAGATGTAAAGCCGTTTTATAACTTACAGTTATTTTTGTAATTGTTGAGGTTTAAAGAGGTTTTGTAACTGCAAGTTATGACTTAATAATATTTTGAACAGTAAAAAACATCCTTTACCGTTTGAATAAGTGCAAGGATGTTTTTTTTGTTTTGGTTTAAGTTGAGGGAGTTTGAGATATTTATAACTGCAAGTTATAAACTAACAAAATATTTCACTTTTAAAATGAAATATTTTTTTATCGTCTAAATCCTGTGGCGACTATAATACTTTTTGAATCGGCATTACAGGGTTTTATGCTGATTTCGGAATCTTCCAATTCTAAATTACTGTAGCCAGTAGGTAATGTTAATCCAATATTTCCCGATGAAATTAAATCCTTGATTTTGTCTTCCGCTTCTGTTTGGGAATCACAATTTAAAGGAAAATTGAACGAGAAGGTTAAGGTTGTTTTGGTGTTGTAATGCACTGACTTTTACTCTGGATTAGGTGTGTCTGAAATTGAAAATCTGTAATTAGTTTAACAGTAAAAGCACTGTTTAAAACAGTGCGAATCTGAATATTCAAAATGGGATATCGTCGGGGTCATCGCTGGGAATTACTACAGTAGGTTGCGGTTTTTTACGCACTGAAAACCAGGGATAATACAATTTACCTTTGATATTTCTACCTATTAATTCCCTATTAATCCAGATTGTAAAATTAAAGCTAAAAAACTCTTGATAATACAACCTTACTTCCTTCCCCAAACATTCAAAGCTGAAGAAAACCATTTTATTCTTCCCTCTTTAAAGTCATGTATCCTTGCATATCTGAGTATTGCTTATCACCTAAAATCCTCACATCTTCAAATCCAATTGATTCTAAATATTTAAGAGCTTCTGTGATATTTCCATCATAAAAATACTGATAAGCATCTTGCAAATCTGTGTGAGGAACGCACTCATAGAAAGCTACTATTTTATTGAAAAAATAATCAAGTGGAATTTTAGCAGGTGGTGTGAGTGATTCAAAAAAAACTACTAACTTGTCTGACATCTCTATCTCTCCCAATCAAAAATTTTTAAAACTCATAACAATTTACCATTACTCACTCCAGTTAGTTTTGCAATCTTTACACTGATATTTTTGCTTACCTGCTATCTTACCGTTACGCTTGATGTTGGTTGAGCCACACCCAGCACACATAACCCCCCTATCCCCAGCAACAGCAACAGCAATATCCTTGCTCTGTAAAGGTTCTAGGCTTTGGCTGTTGCTGGCATTATTGCTGGCATCGTTGCCAGCAACTAGAGTATTTACTGGGGTTATTTGGTCATAAGTGTAACAGCCAAAGCGCGGCAACTCAACAAAGTAAGGTTTCTTGTTGGGTTCTAAAACCAGCGCAAAACGGTAAGCATTCGGGTTGGTCTTATCTAGTCCTAATTCCTCATTCTTCCCTGTACAAAACTCAGTCAATTTATCAGTAGTTGCCTTTAGTTTGGCTTGTTCCTCACTGGTGAACCGATTAGAGTTAGTAATCGCATCGTAGGCATTAGCGCCAATGTGGACATTAACAGCATTATTCCAATCGCTTCTATCCATCCCTGGATATTCTGAGACGTTGGCATTTTGACCGATGAAGATAGCGCCTAAATTCTGGTGTGATGCCTGTTTAATAATGAAATTGACATTACCACCAATCACTGATTTTTTGCCGTGTGTGTGACTCATTGTTGAGTCGATTTCGTCAAATATCCAGACTTCAAACTGTTCTCTAGACTCTTTACCAGTTGAGCGTAAATCAACCAGTTTAGCCAGTGTGCTAATGCCTTTCTCGCTTTCATTGTGGCTTGTCCCGACTACGGGAATTGTCCAGTAATTCTTTACTGAGTCATGCTGTGGGTTAAATAATTTGGCGGTTCCCGGTCGGGTCTTGAGTATGCAGACAGCTAAATTTTCAGCCGTGGGAGACTTGCCAGATTCACTGCCCCCGGTGATTCTTACCCGTGACCAATCTTTAACCGTTTTCTCAAACTGGCTAGCAGGTGTCCATAAACGGGCAATATCATCAGCGCTGGAGGATTTACGCTTGTGGCGTGTCTGTACCTCTAAAACGACGTGACCACCCCGCTCTGACTGCTCAAACTTTGGGGTGTTCAAGCTGGCTGATACTTCCTTTAGTTTCTCTGGCAAGTCTCCATCATTGAGTAAGTCGGTGCTAATGAACCGGGAACCGTTGCGGGTATGGTGAAACAGCAGTTTATAGCCTGTTTCATTACTAACCCAGTCGATAGCGTCTAGGCAGTAACCCAAGCGCTGATAGTAATCAATGATGGCATTGCCTACACGGGCTTGCTCTGTTAGACCTGGGAAGCGATGGGGTTTACTTAATTCCTCCAGCTTGCGGGTAAGTCGATGTAACTCCAGTTGTAAAGCTTCTATTTGTTCTGATTGACTCATGCCTTCAGAGATGATGCTATTAAAATCCTCCCTATAGGCAGTAGTAACCGTATCAGCAACTTCTGAAAACTCAGCTTTGATTGCTTCAAAATACTGGTGATACTCTTGCTTAACGGCTTGGGTTTTGGCTTGCCAAGTCTGGTTTAATTCCTCAATAGCCGCGCTATGCTCATCAATTGGCATTACATCAATAAGCTGTTGAGCAAGGTGGGTAACTACTGATTTGTAAGCTTTAACTTTTAGCATTGAACCGCGATATAAAATCTCATACTGAACTGCTAGCGCCATAGAGATTAATTCTTGGCTTTCTGATTGGTCACTAACTACCCTAATTTGATTAGTTAACTCAGTTGCTTGTTTCTGGTATTCAACCTCAACTAATGCCCAATCATTGCTTAAATCAGGATACTTTTTAGCCAGCATGGTAGTGAGTGCTGATATCTGGCTTTTGAACTCTACAAAGCTATCTTGCAAAATCTCTACAGCGGTAGATGAATTTATATCCTTTGCTTCACTGAGTTGATTTTTAGCTGTCATCAGTTCACCTTGCAGCTTGCTAATTGTGGCTTTTAGCTGTAAAGCATTCTGAGTAATTTGGTGATTATCGGTGTAACTAATTACTAATTCAGCCTTTATACTGGCTAATTCTTGCACTTTTGCGGATAGCAATTGATGATTGTTTGCTAACTCAGTATCGAGTTTTTGTAACTGAAAGTTATTTTTTTTAGCCTGTTTATCATGCAGCTTTTCAGCTTTATCTACAATGGCATTACCAGCGACTAAAAACCCAATTGAACCTGCTATAACCCAATTACTAACAGCTTTTGCAGGGGTAAACAGTAGTAAAACACCTAATCCAGTGCTGGCAAATGATGCAAGAATTACCCGATTTTTTAATGTTTGAAAGTCTGACATTTACCCTACCTCAAAATATTAGTTAGGGAGTTGTTACACTCCCTA